>DUPN01000109.1 GCA_012838305.1 Bacillota bacterium
TATGATTGGTATGCCAGCGCCGCCAAGAAGGAAGGTTACCAACAAATAGCAGGGTTCTTTGAAGAAACCGCCCTTAATGAAAAGGAGCACGCCAAACGTCTAGGCAAATTCTTGGGAATCGTTCAGACCACGGCGGAGAATCTAAAGGATGCCGCGGCCGGCGAAAACCATGAGTGGACAACGATGTATAAAGAGTTCGCCGCAACTGCCCGGGCCGAAGGCTTCGATACAATCGCCGATGTATTTCAAGAAATTGCTGAGGTTGAGGAAGAGCATGAGAAACGCTATCGGAGACTTCTAGCCAGGGTGGAAGATGGTACAGTCTTTACCCGGGATGAACCCATCAAGTGGCGCTGCCGCAACTGCGGATATGTACATATCGGTAAGGAAGCCCCAGCGGTGTGCCCCGCCTGCGACCATCCCCGTGCCCATTATGAGGAGCTGGCCGAGAACTACTAAGACGGCCCACAGCATCTGGACGAGAAAAAGTGCACCCGCCGGGGTGCACTTTGATTTTGCCGTTTAGAGGCTACGGACAAACTCTTTTCCATATTCCTGGAAGGCTGCCAGTTCCTGCTGATCCGGAACCCAGAGTCCGCGGCGTCCCTCATTGACGATGGTAAAGCCTGCCGCGGTTAAGTCCTCCGTCAGCAGCCGGATACCTTCACCGCTCCAGCCATAGCTGCCAAAGGCTGCAGCTTTCTTGTTTTTGAACTTCATACCCTTGATCATCTCCACGAGCCCGCCCATGCCAGAAAGGTATCTGTTGTTGACCGTGGACGAACCGGCCAGGATCGCTTTGGATTTGAAGATCTCCGATACGATGTCATTCTTGTCATCTTTGGATACATTGTACACTTTGACGGTGACATCGGGTGCCTCTTGAAGAATGCCCGATGCAATGGCTTCCGCCATGAGGCGGGTCGACTGCCACATCGTGTCATAGACGATGGTGATTTGGTTTTCTTGGTAGTTATCGGCCCACTTCAGGTATTGCTCGATGATCTGGGCGGGATTGTCTCGCCAGATAATGCCATGGCTGGTGCAGATCATATTCAGGGGAAGTTCCAGGGCCAGCACTTCGTTGATCTTCCTTTTGACCTGGGCACTAAAGGGTGTCAGGATATTGGCATAGTACTTGAGCGCTTCCGCATACAGCTCGCAATCATCCACCCGGTCATTATAGAGGGATTCGCTGGCGTAGTGCTGACCGAAGGCATCATTACTAAAGAGAATATTTTCGCCGCTCATGTAGGTGAACATGGTGTCCGGCCAATGCAGCATTGGTGCTTCGATAAAGGTCAGGGTAGACTCGCCGATTGTTAGGGTGTCGCCGGTCTTAACCGTTACGAAGTTCCAGTCTTCATGAAAGTGTCCCTGGAGAATTTTCTTGCCATTGTTTGTACAATAGATGGGTGTACCCGGGATTTCTCGGAGCAGTTCTCGCAAAGCACCGCTGTGGTCAATTTCAGCATGGTTGACGATTATGTAATCGATGTCCTTGAGATCAATTTCATCTTTGAGGTTGGTCACGAATTCTTGATCATAAGGCAGCCATACTGTGTCCACAAGCACAACCTTTTCATCTCGAATGAGATAGGAGTTATACGAAGAACCCCTTCTAGTGGAGAGTTCGTCTCCGTGAAACTTTTCAAGCTCCCAGTCCACTTTGCCTACCCAAGAGACTTTTTCGGTCAGTTTTTTGGCGGCTCGCATAAGCACACTCCCTTCCATTTCCTAAGTAAAATCATACCAAATTATCGCGACAAGTTCAAGGCTGCTCCGGCTGTAAGGATCCCAACTGAATCCGGGTCCAGTCATGCCATCTTCCCTCGGGAGTGAAGCGAAAGAGGGAAACAGCGGAACAGATAAAGCTATACTCCGGGGCGAAATCCCCGAGTTCCCCTCGGTACCTCTCATACTGGGCCGGGCTCAGACGGGTGGCCAGGGTGATATGGGGATGGTAGGGGCGGGTATCCACCGAAACTCCCGCCTGTCTTAAGGTGCAGGTGAGCTGCTTTACCAGGTCCAAGAGTTCGGCGCTGGGGTGTACGTTGATAAAGAGTACTCTCTGGCCAAAGGAGCCAATTCCTGTCCCATGGATCTCCAGGGGTTTGGTAAAACGGAGGCACCCCTCCAAGACCGTTATGAGGCGTTCAGGTTTTCGCTCCCACAAAAAGGGGGCGCAGACGGTAAGATGGGGCACAGTCTTTGGTGCCCGAAAGGAGCGCCTCAAGGTCTCGCATTCTTGTTCCAGCTCTTTGGGAAGGCGGATTCCTAAGAAAAAACGCACCATTCATTCCTCCCTTGCCACATTATTTTCCCTGCAGGCGGGTCATACTCCTTTTTTTTGATCCTCTGGCATAAAATGTAGTGTGTGGTATAATAGGAGTATCATCCGAACGGTCGTCCGATCGAAGGGAGGTGGATCCATGCTAGAACAAACGCAGGAGGCTAAGATTCTTGATGCAGCCTATGCCGTTATTGCCCGGGAAGGATATACGAAAACCACCCTGCGGCAGATCGCCCAAGAGGCCCAGGTGGCGGTAAGTCAAATCAGCTATCACTATGAGAATAAGGAGGGTCTGCTCTTGGCGGTGGCCCGCCGGGTAGCCAATCGATACTACGATTATATGCAGTCCTCTCTAAAACCGGAGATGTCTCCCAGGGAAAAAGGGGGGTGCTTTATCCGCTTGTATCAGGAAGTTCTGGAGGATGATCCCGCGCTGTTTCGCGTTTTATATGATCTGGTGGGTCTGGCTCTCTGGTCAGAACCTGTGCGCTGCAAGGTGCAGGAGATTTTCAAGGGGATCGTGGACCAGATCACCCACGATGTGTTTACGACGGAGCTGATGCGGGACATTGGCTACAGGTACAGCCGTGAAACCCTAGCGAGCCTGTTCTTTGGCGGAATCTTCGGTATTGCGGTGCAAGCGCTGTTAGAGCCCAATGACAAAACCTATGTAAAATCCTTGGGAGCTCTAAACGTGGTATTTAGGGAGAGAGAGGTGGAGTAGTTGAAACGATGGATTGAGATGGTCCTGGATCGGCCCTGGGCTGTCATCGCTGCGGTCCTGGTTCTGACGGCGGTGTCCCTGACTTTTTTACCCCGCATAACCTTTGACGCCAGTATTGAAGCGATGATCCCCAGCGATGATCCCGTCTTGCAGGACCTGGAGGCTGTATCCGAGGAATTTGGTTCCCAGACTCTCTTTTTTATTGCCATTGAAGGCGCGGACGTTTTTTCTCCAGGAACGCTTAAGAAAATCGCTGATCTTGAGGAGGCCCTGGCAGCCTTGCCGGGGGTTGTGAGCGTGCAAAGTCCCCTTAACGCGGAAATGGTGGACAGCAGCCCGTTCGGTATTGAAATCAGGCCCATGGTCAGCGATCGCCCGGAAACCCCAGAAGAAATTGGGCAATTCAAGGCCGACATTTTGAGCAGCCCCTATGAGGGAGTTCTGGTGACGAAGGATGGGCGGGGGGCCGCTCTACTCTTAGATTTGGACGCTCATGCGGAGGATAACACACTGCTCCGTGAAATTGAAGCGATTGTGGGACGCTTCAAAGGTCCGGAGGAGATCCACCTGGTAGGAGACTCCTATATCTTCTATTATACCGAGAACGCCATGAAGCAAGATGTCCTGGTTTTGGTGCCATTTGTCATTGCTGTGATTGGCGTTGTCCTCTATGCTATGTTCCGCTCCGCATTGGGTGTGCTCTTGCCCTTGTTTACAGTGGGTGTGAGCGTGATCTGGACCGTCGCTCTCATGATCTCCCAGGATATACCAGTCTCCCTGATTACCATAGTAATGCCCGTGATCCTGATGACCATTGGTGTTGCTTCGAGCATTCATATTCTAACCAAGTACAAGGAAGCGCTGACCGCTGGATTGGCTAAACGCGAAGCTTTAGTGGAGACCTTCCGGGTGATTACCTCACCGGTGGTGATGGCTGCCCTAACTACATCTGCGGGATTTGCCTCTTTGATCACGGCTTTTGTACACCCCATGCGGGAGTTTGGGGTACTGACCGCCATCGGTGTGGCCCTGGCCATGGCCTTGTCTTTGACTCTGGTGCCCGCTCTGCTGATCTTGGTTAAAGAACCCAAGGTGAAGGTGGAAAGAGAAGGGGAGAGGGAGAACGGGCTTCTGACCCGTCTCCTCAACGCCCTGACCGACTTGGCCCTGCATCGCCCTGCCCGCCTGGTCCTGGCTGTGCTTGCAGTTACTGTGGTCTTTGGCTATGGTGCCACCCGTGTTACCTTGGAAAGCAATATCGTCAACTATTTCAGCGCGTCCAGCCCTGTCAAACGGGGAACCCAGGTCATTGAGGATGTCTTTGGGGGAAGCATGCAGATTTCCGTGGTCGTAGACACCGGGGTGGAAGATGGAATGAAGGATCCCGAGATGGTTAAGGAACTCATCGAGATTCAGGAATATCTCAATTCCTGGGACACCATGAATCATGCCACCTCCATGGCCGATGTGATTCGGGAACTGAACCAGGCTCTATGGGAAGGAGATCCAGCTTACTACACTGTACCTGAGACCAGGGAGGGCATTGCCCAGCAGCTTCTGCTCTTTACCATGCAGGGAGGTTCTGGCCTTGACAGTCTGGTAACATACGACTACAGTCAGGCCTTGGTTACCGCCCGGATGAAGACTCTGGATGCTGAGGCCATAAGTGCTGTCATTGCTGAAGTGGAGAACTATCTCGCCAGTCGCTATGGATCCAGAGAGGACCTGGACGTACACCTGACAGGGACCCCCAAGGTGATGATGCGTCTGATGAGCCGCTATGTACAGACCCAAGTCTCCAGCCTGATCGGCGCCTCCATCTCTGTGGGAATTCTTGTCGCGGTTCTTATGAAGTCTCTGACCTTTGGACTGATGAGCCTGGTCCCACTGCTCTTTACTGTGCTGATGAATTTCGGAGTGATGGGTATCGCAGGTTTGCCCCTCGATGCTGTGACCAGCATCATTGCCTCTATAGCCATTGGGATTGGGGTGGACTATGCCGTTCATTACATCAGCCGTTATCGACTGGAGCTAGCGGATGGCGGCGATGTGCTGACTGCACTGCGCCGGGCTGGTTCCACAGCAGGGAGGGGAATCGTGTTCAATGGCCTGGCTTTGGTTCTTGGCTTCTTGGTCTTGGCGTTTTCCCACTTCAGGGCCATCGCGGTTTTCGGGTACTTGATTTCCGCCACCATGGTGGTTAGTTCCTTAGCCGCACTACTGGTGCTTCCGCTCTTGATCAATCACCTTGAATATAGAAAACGAGAAAGGGGAACGGGAATGAAACGAACACTTGGAATTGTGCTGGTACTGATCTTGCTGTCAGGCGCTGCGGTCTGTGCCCAGGAGCTTACAGGTCAGCAGATCCTGGATGAATTGAGTTTTGACACCATTTTGACCGGCTCCGGTACCGCTGAGCTGACCATGATCACAGAAAATGCCAGGGGCGCCCAGCGAGAGTACACCGTACGGGTGTATCTAAGAAGCGATGATGGTGGAGATAAACAGTTCCTGGAGTATCTGGCACCGGCTGATGTGCGGGGAACGAAGTTTCTTTCTATTAATGAGCCGGGTCAGGACGACCAAATGTGGCTGTACATGCCCGCTTTGGGACGGGAGCGCAGAATTGCCGCTCACATGACAGGAGACTCCTTCATGGGAACCGATTTTACCTATGAGGAAATTGGCGGAGGTTTTAACTACAGCGAGGAGTATAAGGCCAAGCGGTTAGACGATGAGAGGGAGGCGGGTCGTGACTGCTATGTCTTGGAACTGACGGCCGCCGATTCGGACCCCCTATATGAAAAAATTCAGATGTGGGTCTGGAAGGAGGAGATGGTTCCCGTCAAGCTTCAGTTCTTTGATTCAGGGGACATTCTGCTTAAAACCCTTACAATGAACAGTTTTCAGCCCGTTTCGGGCGATCTAATCCCCCACGAACTGATCATGGCGGACAATGTCAAGGGAACAAGAACCATATTAACCATTGCTGAGCTCAGTCAAGAAGATGTCAGCGATGATGTCTTTACAGTGCGCAACCTGCGGCGCTGACCGGAATACTAAGAAGGATGGTGATAGGTAGTGAAAAGGCGTATTAAGCTGGCGGTCATTGTCTTTACGATGCTGATCCTGACCTTACCCAGTCTGGCCATGCAGCCCACGGGCGAGGTCAATGCCAGTCTGGGCTATCTGTGGGATGGTGAGGACAGCAAACTGCTGCACAATTCCGCCCGCACCGGTTTTCGATTTGTGCTAGAAGATGATCTGGACTTCGGCGCTAGACTTCATCTGTCCACCAAGGGTTGGTGGGATTGGAAACAGAAGGACGGGAATTTTGCCCTGGACCAGTTGTGGTTGAAAGGCTATCAAGGGGATCTAGATTATCAGGCGGGACGCCAGGTGATCAGCTGGGGTACCGCCGACGGCTTCAATCCTACCAATTACTTTACCCGCATGACCACAGATGCTCTGCTGAGTGGAAGCATGAGCGGAGATCCCCTCTGGGCCGGGCAGATCACCTACTATGGCTCCAATTGGTCGTTGACGGGTGTTGCAGTTCCCTTCTTTACACCCCAGAGGATCGATGACCAAATGAAGGCCATCTTGGCCGCGGAAAACCCCCAGGCCAAAATGGTTTTAGATGCTATCGAAGGAACCAAGAAACCCCAAGGTTTCGGCAAGGGTTCGGAACTGGCCCTGCGGGCGGAGACCCAATTAGCGGGTTTCGATCTGCAGGCGAGCTTCTTCACGGGTTTTGAGCCTTTACCCGGCCTGGAAATGGCGCTCACGATACAGGAGATCCCAGGCCTGGGACCCATGCCCGTGCCAAGCGTCCAGGGCACCTATCGCCGGGTGAACTTTCTGGGCGTTGCTGCTGCAGGAACCATTGGAGACGTAGGTGTCTGGGGCGAACTGGCCTACGGGGGTCCGGCTTCGTTTGACGAGGCGGATCATCCCTCCGAATTGGCCCGAGTGCCCCTGTCCGTGAACGAGAGGTATCTTCAGGCGGTCTTAGGCGCAGATTATACCCTTCCTGTAGGTAAGGGCCTTCTGGCCCAGGCCCAGTATATCTATCGCGGGCAAGGTTCGCTCTTATCACCCTATGTGCTGCCGAATCTAGAAACCATGGAGCCAGGGGAGGTTGAAGGAGCCCACTATCTCTATGGCCGTTTGGGCTATGACTTCAGTCCCGGCAGTTCCCTGGAGCTGGTGGTGCTCCACGGCTTTTCGGAAAAGGGCGGGATCCTGCGACCGGCCTATACTCACCGTTTCCCCAATGCCATGCAGTTAGAGCTTAGTCTGATTCGACCCTATGGAGAGGGAGCGTTCGCTTCCCTGGGAACACAGGCGCGTCTAGCCCTATCCTATCCATTCTAAGGATGGCAGCAGAAAGCCCAAAGCCTACGGAAATCCCCGGGCTTTGGGCTCTTTTTTCAAGGAATCTAGAACTTGAGACTCTTGATCCCAAACTTCCAGGTGGCCTCGGCGGTGGAATCCACTTCTACACCGAGGGAGATATCGCTGGGATAGAGTCCAAAGAGGTTGACTTCGCTGCCCACGCCAACTCGAAACGTAGGTTTGAGATCGAGCTCCGTCAGGGGCGATTCCACTGTGACTCCCCCGAGAATGTAGGGGCGGGCCATGACGATGCCTACAGGGAACTCCTGTGTGCCCCAGGGGAATACTTGGAACTGCGGTGCCACAGCCATGAGCAGGGTATCCTGGATCGGCGTTCCTTCTTCCTCGGGACGCAGACCTGTTACGCGCAAGGACAGGCCTGCGATTCCCCGGGGCCGTTCGATCAGTTTGGGGTTGGAAGCAGATAATTGCCACGCTTTTGGACCTTGAGAGACATAGGTGGCTTCTACCATGAGCTGGTCGATCTTGGGTCCCTTCAGAGCAACACCAAAGGTGGGGTCCTCTCGGTTGCGGCTCTTGCGCAGGTAGAGATCGAGGGCACCTAGGGTATCGCGACCCCAGCCCACAAAGACCTCGTGTCCGCCATTGTCAGGGTCAAAGCCATAACGATAGCCTACACCAAACCAACTTAAGGGACCATGGGTGAACTTCGCCCCCAGTTTGGGGAAACTGTAATCACTGTCAAACTGAATTTCGGGTTTCAGAGTAAAGCGCTTGGGCAGATTGGCCACACTGCGCTGGGCCTCTTTAGCCAGTTCTTTGAATTCTGCACTGGAATAGCCGGGCTGCTTGTAGGGGGTAAAGACAAAATCCGGGTCTTTCGCCAAAATGACCGCCTTGATTTGATCCATGTACTTAATTCCCGCTGCATATCCTTCCTGGATGAAGTAGGCTCCCTTTTGGTAGTCCATGGCCGAGTCCAGGCCCACATCGGGCACGATCAGAACATCGGCCATGGCTGTGTGAAACTCGGTATAGCCTTCGATCATGGCTGTGATGGACATGCGCAGATTATTGGTGATGCGGCGGTAATCCGGATCGTCGTAATCTTTTTCTAAGGAGACAGCAATGATCACATCCGCGCCTAGATCCGCGGCCACATTGGCTGGTACCTGGTTCTTCAGCCCGCCGTCCACGTAGAATTGATCACCGATCTGCACTGGTGCAAAGAGTCCCGGGATGGAGATACTGGCTTGAATCGCCTTGCTCACTTTGCCTTCACGCAGGGCCAGTTCTTGACCTGTGCCGAGGTTGACGACCACTGCGCTAAAGGGCATGGGCAGTTCATCGAAGGTCTTTCCTCCCATCAGGACATCAAGGTAATGCTCGATGCCGGTGGTGTCCACGATTCCTCCCCCCAATGGCATGGGAATATCAAGCAGGGAGGCTGTATCGAGCTTGGTGATGAGTTCGGTCATATTCTCCACAGAATAGCCAGCTGCATAAAGACCAGCCACAATGCTGCCCATACTGGTTCCTACCACCATGTCCACGGGTACGCCGTGCTCTTCAAGGGCCTGAATGAGCCCAATATGGCTAAAGCCCCGGGCAGATCCGCCGCCTAGAACTAAGGCGATGGTCAGCTCATCGGAAGCATGGATAACTGGACCGGCTGCCAGTCCGCCTAAGACCAGGAGGGCCGCTAAGACCCAGATGATTGCAGACATTTTTCTTGTTTTCATGGTATCCCACCCTCGTACCCTAAGGTACCATATACTTCGATATGTGTTGATCCTTTTATTGGTGTGGCGTTTCGCGATCAGTCTATTGATCTTTCCTGTACCTGTCAAGCTAAGGAGGTTGGGCACAGATCCCCGGCCTGCTTGGCTCACCCTGCCGCTGCACTCGGCGACATGAAAAAACACCGCTAACCTGTCTGAAAAGACAAGTTAGCGGTGGGATCCACATTCATTCGCAGCTATGGACCCACGCTGCTCGGCGCTTCCTGGTTAAAAGAGGCTGACCAGCCAATCATAGAGATTATACTTGGAGAACAGGGCAACTGCGATTAAGGAAATAACCGACATGATCTTAATTAGGATGTCCAGCGATGGGCCCACGGTATCCTTCAGAGGATCACCTACCGTGTCGCCTACTACAGCAGCCGCATGGGTCGGGCCGCCTTTTTCGTGCCCATTTAAAGCGCCTGATTCGATCAGCTTCTTGGCATTATCCCAGGCGCCGCCGGCGTTTCCAGTGTACAAGGCCAGCATGATGGCGGACAAAATCGATCCAATCAAGGCTCCCCCCACGAAGTTGGCTCCAAAGAGGAATCCCCCTGCGATGGGAAAGGCCACCGCTAGATAGGAGGGGAGCTTCATCTCCTGTAAGGCACCCTCAGACGCAATGGCGACACAACTGCTAACATCGGGCTCTTCAGTTCCATCGAGTATCCCCGGCTTAGCTATGAATTGGCGGCGCACCTCATCCACCATTCTGCGCGCCACTTTGCTGACAGACTCAATTAGAATGCCGGAGAACATGAAGGGCAG
The DNA here is from genome assembly GCA_012838305.1 of Bacillota bacterium. Taxonomy (GTDB): domain Bacteria; phylum Bacillota; class Limnochordia; order Darwinibacteriales; family Darwinibacteriaceae; genus UBA5420. The sequence continues at coordinate 9,929 of DUPN01000109.1, forward strand.
TGCAGCGCCAACCATCGTACCTACCAGCGTCATCGGGCTGATAATATTCAGTATCGGATCCACGTCGGGCGGTGAGAAGGAGAATATATAGGCAACCATCAACGATGTGGCAGCTAAGGCCGCAGAGCCAATGGCAAATCCCTTGCCAATGGCCGCTGTTGTATTACCCACCGAGTCAAGCTTGTCCGTAATGTTGCGAACGTCATGATCCAGTTTGCTCATCTCAGCAATGCCACCAGCGTTGTCCGAGATTGGGCCATACGTATCAACTGTGACAGTTGTGGCTACAAAGGAAAGCATTCCAACCGCGGCCATGGCAATGCCGTACATTCCGGCTACGCCGTAGGCAAGCAGTACAGTTGTACCCAAGACGAGTACCGGTGCCATTGTCGAGCGCATACCTAAGGCCATACCCTGCGTGATGGTTAAGGCTGCGCCCTCGGTACTAGCAGCTGCCACCTTTTTGGTAGGCTCATAGTCATAGCTTGTGTAGTATTCAGCAATGAAGCCGATGACGACACCTGCGACAATCCCCAGAACGGAGGCGATCCAGGGAGAGAATGCCCCCATGCTAAAAGCAAGGCCAGCTAAGTCCTGGCCTCTGAACATGAACCAGCTCCCAATACCGGATAGCACAATAGTGAGACCGGCAGACACCCAGGTAGACACATTGAGTTCCCGGTGCGGATCCTCAGATAGCTCTTTTGAGATAATGTAGGAAATGCCGACGATGCATGCCAGAAGGCCCAGGCCGCCCAGGAGCACTGGATACATGAACATTTTTTCCAGTAAAGAATAGGTCATACCGCCATTCTTTGCCTGACTGGAGAGGAACAGGTGAAAGGACAGAATTACGGCGGACGATATGGCACCCACGTAGCTTTCTAACAAGTCCGATCCGAGTCCTGCTACGTCCCCCACATTGTCTCCAACGTTATCTGCAATCGTTGCAGGGTTGCGCGGATCATCTTCCGGAATACCGGCTTCGA
>DUPN01000110.1 GCA_012838305.1 Bacillota bacterium
CAAATGTTATTTTCGTCCGGAAACATGAAAGGATTCATGGCAGCAACGAAGAAAGGTATAAATAAAGTTTGGGAAATGTTTTCCAGCACTGCAAGATTTCCAAGGTGAGGTGTTTCGTGTTGAATACAGACAAAAAGTACGTGATTGGCGTTGATTTTGGCAGTGATTCCGTACGCTCTTTGGTGGTCGACGCATCCACCGGTGAAGAAATCGCCGGTGCGGTGGCCAACTACAAGCGCTGGGCGCAGGGACTTTATTCCGATGCCGCCCAAAACCAGTTTCGCCATCATCCCCTAGATTATCTGCAGGGTTTGGAGGAGTGCATTCGCGGCGCTCTCACAGAGGTACCTGCAGGGGTGGCCGAAAATGTGATTGGAATCGGTGTGGATACAACAGGTTCTACGCCTGCTCCGGTCGACGAAAAGGGACAGGTTTTGGCTCTGCTGCCAGGATTTGAGGAGAACCCCAATGCCATGTTCATCCTGTGGAAGGATCACACGGCCGTGCGTGAAGCCGGCGAGATCAACCGCTTGGCCAGAACATGGGGCGGTGTGGATTATACAAAGTACGAAGGGGGCGTCTATTCCTCGGAGTGGTTTTGGGCAAAGATTCTGCACACTTTACGCCAGGACGAGCGCGTGCGCCAAGCTGCCTATTCCTGGGTGGAAATGTGCGACTGGATTCCAGGGATTCTGACTGGAACCACCGATCCGAAAATCCTCAAGCGCAGCCGCTGTGCTGCGGGGCATAAGGCCATGTGGCATGAGGAATGGGGCGGTCTGCCCTCGGAAAAATTCTTGACAAGACTGGACCCTCTCCTCAGCGGGCTGCGGGATCGCTTGTATACAGAGACCTACACATCCGATGTTAAGGCAGGGGATCTAACGGAGGAATGGGCGAAAAAGCTTGGCCTGCTAGCTGGAATTGCTGTGGCCGTAGGCGCCTTTGATGCCCATATGGGTGCTGTGGGCGGCGGTGCCCAGGAAAACACTCTCTTTAAGATCATGGGCACATCTACCTGCGATGTCATGGTTGCTTCCAAAGAGGCGTTAGGGGATACCTTGGTTGCAGGGATCTGCGGACAAGTGGATGGATCGGTCATCCCAGGCATGATTGGTCTAGAAGCGGGTCAATCTGCCTTTGGTGATGTCTACGCCTGGTTTAGAGACCTGCTCCTTTGGCCCCTGGAAGCCTTGCAGGCAGAGGCGGGGATGACAGACCAAATGCTGCAAACGGTCAAAAGCAGGGTGCTTGCCAAACTTACTGAGGAAGCCTCGCAAGTGGATCCCGCCGCCACAACCGTGGTTGCTTTGGATTGGCTCAATGGCAGGCGAACCCCCTATGCTGATCAGGAGCTGAAGGGCGCACTGGTTGGATTGACGCTGGGGACGGATGCCCCTAGAGTCTTTAGGGCTTTAGTGGAGGCTACGGCCTTTGGCTCCAAGGCCATTATGGAGCGCTTTAAGGAAGAAGGCCTGTCCATGGATGAGGTCATTGCCCAGGGGGGTATACCTGGTAAGAACGACTTTGTGATGCAGGTGACCGCAGATATCTTGGGACTGCCAATCAAGGTGGTCAAGTCCGAGCAGTCGGTCGCTTTAGGGGCGGCCATGTTTGGGGCTGTGGCAGCAGGTGCATTCAGTGATGTAAAACAGGCCCAGGATGCTATGGGGAGCGGCTATTCCAGGGTGTACACCCCGGAGGCGGAGCGCTCCAAGTATTATCAGAGTCTGTATGAGCAGTATCTGCAGGTGGGAGAGGTACTTGAGGATACATTACGTGCCCTTTAGCGCGGCACTGTAGCAGGGAGGGATAGGATGCTGAAAGGATTGAAACAGGAGGTTCTTTTGGCCAACAAGGAACTCCAAAAGCAGAAACTTGTCATTTACACCTGGGGAAATGTAAGCGGTATTGATCGGGATCAGAATCTTGTCGTGATTAAGCCCAGCGGGGTCGCTTATGAAGACCTCACGATCGAAGCCATGGTTGTGCTGGATCTGGAAGGGAAGGTCGTCGAAGGCCGTTTGCGTCCCTCCTCGGATGCAGCAACCCATCTAGAGCTCTACCGGCAGTTTGAGGAGATTGGCGGTGTGGTACACACCCATTCCCTCTGGGCCACTGTCTGGGCCCAAGCTGGCCAGGAGATACCCTGCCGGGGCACCACCCATGCGGACTACTTCTACGGGGACATTCCCTGTACCCGTCCCCTAACCCCGGACGAGGTGGAAGAAGCCTATGAACACAACACGGGCAAGGTGATCGTGGAGCGATTTCGGACCATCAAATACCAGGAGACGCCCGCGGTGCTTGTGGCCGAACATGCGCCGTTTACTTGGGGAAAAGACGCCCATGAGGCGGTACACAACAGCGTTGTCCTGGAGCAGGTGGCCCAGATGGCCTATTTGACGAAGATGCTCTCGGGGCATGATGGACCCATATCCAAGCATGTCCTTGACAAGCATTACTTACGTAAGCATGGTCCCCATGCATATTATGGTCAGAGTTAAAGGAGGCAGATCGGATGGACTTAAAAAATCTTGAAGTGTGGTTTGTAACCGGAAGTCAGCACCTCTATGGTGAAGAGGCGCTCCTGGAGGTTGAAAAGGACGCCAAAGAGGTGGCCGCTTCGCTCAATGATGTGCCCGAAATCCCGGTAACCGTCGTGCACAAGCCTGTCATGACGAGCTCTGATTCCATCAGGCGTCTGATGGCAGAAGCGAATGCCCATGAAAGCTGTATTGGCCTGATCCTCTGGATGCACACCTTTTCACCGGCTCGGATGTGGATTGCCGGTTTGAACCTGCTGAACAAACCCTATGTACACTTCCATACCCAGTATCACCGGGATATTCCCTGGGGCGAAATTGATATGGATTACATGAACCTGCATCAATCGGCCCATGGCGATCGGGAGTTTGGGTTTATCAATACCCGCATGCGCAAGAACCGCAAGGTGATCGTCGGTCATTGGCGGGATCCTGAAGCCCTGCAGGAACTGGCCATCTGGATGCGAGTGGCGGCAGCCTGGAATGACAGCCAGGGGGCGAGAATTGCCCGGTTCGGCGATAACATGCGGGATGTGGCCGTAACGGAAGGTAACAAAGTCTCGGCCCAGATGGTCTTGGGCTATGAAGTCAATGCTTACTCCCTTGGTCATCTGATTGAACATGTGGATGCAGCAGAGGAACAGCAGATTAACGCCCTCCTTGAGGAGTATGAAGCCAGTTATAGACTGACGGATCGGGTGCGGGAAGGCGGAGCGAAACGACAAGCTCTGAGGGAGTCTGCCCGCATTGAACTCGGTTTGCGCTCCTTTTTGAAAGAGGGAGGCTTCAAGGGCTTTACCACAAATTTTGAAGACCTAGTTGGACTGAAGCAGCTGCCGGGCCTGGCCGTACAGCGCGTGATGAAGGATGGCTACGGCTTTGGCGCGGAGGGTGATTGGAAGACTGCAGCCCTGCTCAGGGCGATGAAGGTGATGAATACCGGTCTCAGTGGCGGAACATCCTTCATGGAAGACTATGTCTACCATCTTGATCCGGCAGGCAGCCGTATCTTAGGAGCTCATATGCTGGAAGTGTGCGAGTCCATTGCCGCCGAAAAGCCCGTCTTGGATGTGCAGGCTCTGGACATTGGCGGAAAAGAGAACCCGGCCCGCCTGATCTTTACCGCACCTGCGGGAGCGGCCATCTGCGCTTCCCTGATCGACTTGGGCAATCGCTTCCGCATGGTTGTGAGCGAAGTGGAGGTTGTTGATCCACCCCAGGATCTGCCGAAACTCCCGGTGGCTCGTGTCCTGTGGGATCCGAAACCAAACCTGAAGGTGGCTGCGGAGAGTTGGATCCTAGCGGGCGGGGCGCACCATTCCGTCTTTAGCCAGGCCCTCACCGCCAGGTATGTAGAGGACTACTGCGAGATGGCCGGCATTGAGTACCTTCTGATTGACGAGAACACCGAGGTTCGAAAATTCAAAGCAGAGCTTCGGCTAGGCGAAATCTATTACCATCTGGCCAGGGGACTGTAATCCACAATTTGCCCAAAAGGGGGGGTTTGTGTGCATTTCGATTATTACATGCCAACTCGGATCTTGTTTGGTCCGGGAAAATTAAACCAGCTGGCCCAGGCCAAGCTGCCTGGAAAGAAGGCCTTGATTGTCATTTCCTCCGGTAACTCCATGCGCAAGTTCGGCTACCTCAGCCGTCTAGAGGAGATCTTAACGGCGAGGGGCATTGCTTTCGCTGTGTTCGACAAGATCTTGCCGAATCCCATTAAGTCCCATGTGATGGAGGGAGCCGAGCTCTGTAGGGAGGAGGGCTGCGATTTCGTGATCGGTCTAGGCGGCGGAAGCAGCATTGACTCGGCCAAGAGTATTGCGGTCATGGCGGGCAATCCCGGAGACTACTGGGACTATATTGGCGGGGGAACGGGGAAAGGGAAGCCCATTCCAAACCCCATCCTGCCCGTTGTGGCCATCACCACCACGGCGGGTACCGGGACCGAAGCGGATCCCTGGACCGTTATTACCAAAGAAGACACCCAAGAGAAAATTGGCTTTGGCAACGAGCATACCTTTCCCACCCTGTCGGTGGTGGATCCAGAGCTGATGCTCTCTGTACCTCCCAAGCTCACTGCGTTCCAGGGTTTTGATGCGCTTTTCCATTCTCTGGAGGGGTATCTGGCTAAGATCGCCACACCCATTAGCGATATGTATGCATTACGCAGTATTGAGCTCATTGTCCAGAACCTCCCGGCATGCATTGCGAGCGGCAGCAATCTAGAGGCGCGCACCAATGTGGCCCTGGCCAATACCTATGCCGGTTTTGTGCAAACGGAGTCCAGCTGTACGTCGGAACACTCCATGGAGCACGCATTGAGTGCCTTTTACCCTGAATTGCCCCACGGTGCCGGTTTGATTTTGCTCTCCGAGGCCTACTTCACCTTCTTCAGCAGCAAGGTTCCCGATCGCTTTGTTGCCATGGCCAAAGCCATGGGTGCCGATGTTGATGCCTTGCCCGAAGAGGAACGTCACCTCGCCTTTGTGCCCGCCCTCGCCGCCTTTAAGGAGAAGTGCGGTGTGGCTGATCTGAAGATGTCCGACTGGGGTATTCAGGCAGAGGATCTGCCCAAGATGGCAGTGAACGCCAGGGAAACCATGGGCGGGCTCTTTGCTATGGATAGGTATCCCTTATCCTTGCGGGAGACGCTGGGGATCATGGAAAAGGCGTACCGCTAAGGATATTTGTTCGAGGTGCGGACAAAAGACGGCTTGGAAACTCCTGTGCGCATCGTCCTAATCAACATATTTGGCACAAACTTAAAAAACTTAAAGACCTGGGCAGGAAATGGAGAGTTTGTGTCAAAGAATTAATTTGACCCTCGGATTAAACGAGATGGTCCATTGCGATGTTGTATTTAGACGGTGAGGAGACCCTTCAGTGACAACAAATGGAAGGTTCGACAGCGCCTATCTCAGGCGGATGAACTGCGTCAAGACATTCAGCACAATTCGTGAGCAGGGCATGGTATCCCGTTCAGAACTGGCGGCCATCACCGGTCTCAGTCGAGCTACCGTATCCGAGACCGTTAAGGAACTTTTGGATCGGGGATTTATCCGGGAAGTTGGACACGGCGATATACGCAGGGGCCGGCCCCCTGTTAACCTTGAGGTCAACCCGGAGCGATTCTACCTTATTGCCGTTGAAATTGACGTAGGTTGGATTGCTGTAGCCATCACAACCCTGGTGGGGGACATTGTGGTCCAGCATCGCCAGGAGTTTGGGCGCTGCGATTATCCCTTTGTGCTGGAAACATGTGTGCGCTGGATTGAACATTTATTGGATCAGAAAGGTCTCGGGCGCGAGGATATTCTGGGAATTGGGGTAGCCGTTCCCGGCCAGGTTGACTTGGACCACAGGGTGGTCAACTTCGCTCCTAATCTGCGGTGGCGGGATGCGCATCTGGCGGACGATTTGGAAGAAGGCCTGCATCTGCCGGTCTTAGTTTCCAACGAAGCCATGCTGGGAGCCATGGCCGAGAAGTGGTTTGGTCAGGGAAAGAACGCCCGGGTTTTGGTCTATGTCTCTGTTAAGGGTGGTGTGGGCTGCGGCATTGTGTTGGATCGCAACCTCTCCCTTGGCGTCAGCGGCAGTGCAGGCGAACTGGGGCATATGACCATCGATCCGCAAGGGCCAGAATGCTCCTGCGGAAACAGGGGATGTTGGGAAGTGTATGCCGATGAGCCGGCCATTCTCAGCCGGGCCTTCCAAGCCTTTAGTTCATCGAGGGATTCTCTCCTGTTCCAGTCTTTTAGTATGGACAGCAACCGTTTAACGATAGAGGCGATTATCACCGAAGCAAGGAAAGGGGATCCCACAGCGGTGGGGGTGATCCAGGAAAGCGGCTGGTATCTCGGAATTGGGATAACCAATATCGTCAATGCCCTCAATCCGGATCTGGTGGTTGTGGGAGGACGCATTGCCTCATCCGAGCTGGCCTTAGAAGAGATAAGGCGAGTGGTGAGGGAGCGGGGTTTGCAGATACCGTCGCAAAACGTCACGATTGTCCCTACCCAGCTCGGCAGCAAAGTTTCCTTAATGGGTTGTATTGCCCTCTTGCTGGACCTTTTACTGGAACAGCCGGAAGGGCGGATCAATACAAACTAGGGAGATTCTGTCCTGTAAAGTGCAAGCTCATGGCAGAGAGTCTAAGGTAGAAAGGAGGCCTACACTCAGACAGTAGTTGCGTTGTTTGCTCGTGAGATACAGATATTTGGAAGGAGATTGAAGAGATGAAGAGGATTTTATTGGTCGTTTTGCTCGTTGCTGTAATGGCATTTCCCTCAATGGCTTCTGCTGCGGTCCGAATTGGTGTAGCTATGCCTACCCAAAGCCTCCAACGCTGGAATCAAGACGGGGCCAACATGAAAGCACAGCTTGAAGCCGCCGGTTACGTTGTAGACCTGCAATATGCCAACAACGACGTGGCACTTCAGGTATCCCAGTTGGAGAACATGATTCTCAATGGCGCCGACATCCTGGTTATCGCCTCCATCGACGGTGCTTCCCTAGGTACCGTTTTGGCCATCGCTAAGGATGAAGGCATTCCTGTCATTGCCTATGACCGTTTGATCATGGCTACCGACGCTGTTTCCTACTACGCCACCTTTGACAACTACATGGTTGGAACCATCCAAGGTGAATACCTTGTAGACAAACTGGAGCTCGCTACACGTACAGATCCAGTGAACATCGAGATCGTAGGCGGCTCCGCAGACGATAACAATGCCCGCTTCTTCTATCAAGGCGCCTACGACGCCATTGCTCCTTACATTGAGAGCGGAATTGTTGTAGTTCCTTCCGGTCAGATTGCCTTTGAGTCTGTGGCAACCATGGAATGGTCTTCCGAAAGGGCCCAGGCTCGCATGGATGACCTCATTGCTGCCAATTACTCCGATGGAACTCCGCTCCACGCTGTACTGTGCTCCAACGACTCCACCGCTCTTGGTGTGACCAACAGCTTAGTCAACGCCGGTTTTGAAGAGATGCCCTATATTACCGGTCAAGACTGCGATATCGCCAACACCAAGAACATTTTGGCCGGCCTGCAGTCCATGTCCATCTTTAAGGACACCCGTACACTGGCCAGCAACGTTGTGTCCATGGTGGAAGCCATCGTAAACGGTGAAGAACCTCCAATCAATGACACAGAGACCTATGACAACGGCGTGAAAATCGTTCCAACCTTCCTCAGTGCCCCCGTATTTGCCGACATCAACAACTATTATGAGCTGCTGATTGAAAGCGGATACTACACAGAGGAGCAGTTGGGCCTGTAAAGCGACGGTTTTGCTTTGGCGGATGGGTGCATTCCCATCCGCCCTTTCCAAGTAGGAGGATGAGACGTGTGGCTAAGAAATTACTAGAGATGCGCTCCATCACCAAAGAGTTCCCCGGTGTTAAGGCCCTGGACAATGTAAACATCACCGTAGACGAAGGGGAGATTCACGCGGTTGTGGGGGAGAATGGTGCAGGAAAAACCACATTGATGCATGTCTTAAGTGGTGTCCACCCCTATGGCTCCTATTCTGGGGATGTTTTCTTTGATGGCCAGCTCTGCCGGTACCAAGGAATTAAGGACTCGGAACGTGACGGTATTGTCATCATTCATCAGGAACTGGCCTTAGTACCTTATTTGTCCATTGGTGAGAACATGTTTCTTGGCAACGAACAAATGAAGGGAAGGGGAGTCATCGACTGGCACAAGACCTACCAGAGAGCCGAGGAATACCTGCGCATCGTAGGCCTGAACGAAGATCCCCGTATGTTAGTGAAGGACATCAGTGTAAGCAAACAGCAGCTTCTGGAGATCGCAAAAGCTTTGGCGAAGAATGTTCGGCTCTTGATTCTAGATGAACCCACATCCAGTCTCAATGAGGCCGACTCCCGCAATGTGCTGGATTTACTCCTTCGTCTCAAGCAAGAACAAGGTATGACTTCCATTATTATCTCTCATAAATTGAATGAGATCTCCTATTGTGCCGATCGGATTACGATTTTACGTGACGGTTCTACCGTTGAGACATTGGATAATACCTCCGATGAGATTCCCGAGGAGCGCATTGTCAAGGGTATGGTGGGCCGGGAAATGACAGAACGTTATCCCAGCCGTTCCCGGAAGATTCAACAGGATGTTGCCCTGGAAGTAAAGGGCTTTACCGTCTACCATGAACTGTTCACAGATCGCAAAGTGGTGGACGATGTATCCTTTAAGGTGCATAAAGGAGAAGTTGTGGGTATCTACGGCCTAATTGGCGCCGGCCGGACCGAATTGGCCATGTCGATTTTCGGTCAAGCCTATGGTACCAAGACAGCGGGCACGATTCTCAAAGACGGCTGTCCTCTGGAACTAAACTCCGTACCAGACGCCATTCGTGCCAAGTTCGCTTATGTGACGGAAGATCGCAAAGGAAGCGGCCTTATTTTAAGTAACACTATTATGCATAACATTACCTTGCCGCGCATGGACTTTGTGTCCAATAAGGGGCGTATTGATAAAGACCTGGAAAAAAAGATGGCGGATCATTACCGTGAATCTCTGGACATTAAGGCTCCCACCGTGGAACAGCTCGTGGAGAATCTGTCCGGAGGTAATCAGCAAAAAGTCCTGCTCGGGAAGTGGATCTTCTCACAGCCGGAGATACTGATTCTCGATGAACCCACCCGCGGCGTTGATGTGGGTGCTAAATACGAGATCTACCAAATCATTAACGAACTCGTGGAGGAGGGGAAATCGGCCTTGTTCATCTCCTCTGAGCTCACAGAGATTTTAGGCATGTGCGATCGCATCTATGTGATGAACCGGGGAAGACTGATTGCAGAGTTTCCAGCCCAAGAGGCCACCCAGGAGATTATAATGAATTGCATCATGCAGGACAGTAAAGGAGAGATCGGGGCATGACGAGTTTACGAACGACATTTCGGAACAACTTGAAGCAATACATGATGCTCATCGCGTTGATCGCGCTTGTATTTGCCTTTCAGTTCCTAACCAAGGGCGTTCTGCTGAAGCCCATGAACGTATCCAATTTGATTTTCCAAAATGCCTACGTTGTCATCTTGGCTGTAGGAATGCTGCTTTGTATTTTGACAGGCGGTAATATCGATCTATCCGTAGGATCCGTTGTAGCCTTAGTGGGGGCCTGTGCCGGAACATTCATTATTACCTGGGGATGGAATCCACATCTTTCGATTCTGCTCTGCCTGGCCATTGGGATCTTAATTGGAGCCTGGCAGGGTTTCTGGATTGCTTACATGCGCATTCCAGCCTTTATCGTCAGCCTCTCCGGGATGTTAGTTTTCAGGGGACTGACATTGATTGTACTCAATGGACTCACTCTAGCACCCTTCCCCCCGGCATATCTCGGCTATTCCACGGGTTTTGTGGCGGATCTCTTTCCTGAGCTCGGTTTGTTTGGAGTGCGCAACACCACATCCCTCTTGGTTGGTATCCTCATTGCGGTCATTTTCTGTATCACGCAGGTGACCGGCTATCTGGGCCGGAAGAACAAAGGGTACACCTTGGAGAAGGTGTGGACCTTGGTTCTGAAGATGGCCTTGATCTCACCTGCGGTGATTTGGCTCTTCTATATTCTAGCCTCGTATCGGGGCATTCCCATGGTGCTGATTATTGTAGGTATTGTCCTTTTGGTCTACAGTTATCTCACTAGCCACACCGTGATGGGACGCCACCTCTATGCCCTAGGGGGAAATGAAAAGGCAGCCCGTCTCTCTGGCGTGAAAACAAAACGTCTGCTGTTCCTGGCTTATGTGAACATGGCCTTTCTCGCTGCGGTGGCCGGCATTGTTTTTGCAGCCAGACTCAATTCCGCTTCGCCCCAGGCGGGCCAGAACTTTGAACTCGATGCCATCGGTTCCTGCTTCCTTGGTGGGGCCAGCGCCTACGGCGGCGTAGGGACTGTGGGCGGGACCCTAATTGGAGCACTCTTTATGGGTGTTCTCAACAACGGGATGTCCATTATGGGAATCAGCTCCAATGTACAACAAGTGGTGAAGGGCCTCGTCTTATTGGCCGCGGTAGCCTTTGACGCTGTCAGCAAGAACAAGTTGCCTTTCAATCTTCCCCGCTTCGGTAAGCGGAGCATGGAAGGAAAACAGACTCTAGAGTCGTAAAAACAGGATGCACAAGGAGGTATTCGTGATGAAAACGTACTTTCCCGAAGTAGATCAGGTATTGTTTGAGGGTAGAAAAACAGATAATCCACTCGCTTTTCGCTACTACAATCCTCAGCAAATTGTCGGCGATAAGACCATGGAAGAGCATCTGCGTTTTTCCGTAGCCTATTGGCACACCTTCGTAGCCGGGGGGAAGGACATGTTCGGTGATCCTTCCGCAGTGAGACCTTGGGACCATTTGACCGATCCCATGGAAGTGGCCAAAGCTAGGGTTTATGCAGCCTTTGAGTTTATGGAAAAGATGCAGATTCCCTATTTCTGCTTCCATGACGTTGACGTGGCACCGGAGGGAGCCAATCTCAAGGAGACCTTTGCCAATCTAGACGAGATCGTGGCTCTGATCAAAGAGCTCATGGCCAAGACAGGTAAGAAGCTGCTCTGGGGAACAACAAATCTCTTTTCGCACCCCAGGTTTATGCATGGTGCAGCCACATCGCCCAATGCCGATGTCTTCGCTTATGCAGCCGCTCGAGTGAAGTATACACTGGAAGCGACCAAGGAGTTAGGCGGCGAGAACTATGTCTTCTGGGGCGGCCGGGAAGGTTATGAGACGCTGTTGAACACCGATATGAAACTGGAACTGGATAACCTGGCCCGCTTTTTGCATATGGCGGTGGACTACGCCAGGAAGATCGGCTTTACCGGTCAGTTCCTAATTGAACCCAAGCCGAAGGAGCCCACCAAGCATCAGTACGACTATGATGTAGGTACTGTACTGGGGTTCCTGCATACCTATGGCTTGGAGAAAGACTTCAAGGTGAATATTGAGGCCAACCACGCTACCCTGGCCGGCCATACCTTCCAGCATGACCTGCGTTTGGCTCGGATCAATGGTATCTTGGGCAGTGTCGATGCCAACCAGGGCGATGAGCTCTTGGGTTGGGATACGGATCAGTTTCCCACCAATCTCTATACAACTACATTGGCCATGTATGAAATTCTGCTCAACGGCGGCCTAGCCCCTGGTGGATTGAACTTTGATGCTAAGGTTCGCAGGGGATCCTTTGAGCCCATTGACCTTTTCTACGGTCATATCGCAGGTATGGACGCCTTTGCCCACGGCCTGCTGGCAGCCCAGCGTCTTTTGGAAACAGGCGAACTGGAGAAATTCATTGCGGATCGTTACCAGAGCTATCGTTCGGGAATCGGTGAGCAGATCGTCCAGGGCAAAGTGGGCTTGGAAGAACTGAGCGCCTATGCCTTTGAGCATGAAAAGCTGGCCCTCAGCTCCGGACGGCAGGAACGCTTGGAGACCATTCTCAACCGCTATATCGTGGAAGCCTAAGGACGCTGCCCAGGATACGTGCGTTTTTTACGAAGGGGTGCCCATTGAGGTCACCCCTTTAGATTGGATTGGACGGTGAGGGTTGGATATGAAGATGATTGTGGCAGGCCATCTCTGTCTTGATATCATTCCCCACTGGCAGAGGGGAACCCTAGACGCCCTGCGGCCGGGTAAGATGGTCCAGACGGAAGGTGTGACCTTCTCCACGGGGGGCGCCGTAGCCAATACAGGGATTGCCCTGAAGCGTCTGGGCTTTGATCCCTATCTTTTGGCCAGAATCGGCGATGACCATGTTGGAGAGATTATCCGCACCATTCTTCGGCAGGAAGAGATGAATCCCGCTTCCATCGCGGTGAGCCCTGGGGCTACCACATCGTATACGGTTGTCCTCAATCCTCCCGATACGGATCGGCTGTTTCTCCACTATCCCGGGACAAACGACAGTTTTTCTGTGGACGATGTGCACTACGGGCCCGAAGAAGCGGGGATTTTCCATTTTGGCTACCCTCCTCTGATGCGCCAGATGTATATTGATCAAGGGGTTAATCTGGAACTTCTCCTTAGGGGAGCGAAAGAGCATGGCTTGATTACCAGTCTGGACATGGCCCTGCCCGATTCCCAGTCGGAGGCCGGGCGGGCTGATTGGGCCAGGATTCTGCAGCGAGTTCTGCCCTGGGTCGATCTCTTCCTACCGAGTCTAGACGAACTTTTCTTAATGCTGGATCGTCCCTCTTCCGAAAGGATGCAGAAGGGTCTGTATGCTATCGGCACCGACTTGCTGGAGGAGATGTCCCTGCGTCTTTTGGATTGGGGTGCCGCGGTCATTGGAATTAAGCTCGGCGCGGAAGGTGTCTACTTGCGCACCGGCTCGAGGGCCGAGAGTGTGTTGGGGGAGAGCTGGAAAAACCGCCAAATGTTAGCTCCCGTCTTTAAGGTGGACGTGCAGGGGACGGTGGGAGCGGGAGATACGACCATCGCGGGGTTTTTGGCGGGGGTTTCCCAGGGACTGGATCCCGCCAAGGTCCTAACCCTGGCCAATGCTGTGGGCGCCTTTTGTGTGGAGGCAGTCTCCTCCATTGCAGGAGTGCCGCATTTGACAAGGGTTCAGGAGCGAGTTGAGGCTGGCTGGGAGCGGGGCCGTTCCACCATCGATCTCCAAAGCTGGCAATGGGACGGGGAAGAGGTCTTCATCGGCCCCGCAGATCAAATCTAGTGAAGGGAAACAAAGGCTATGGCACTGGTAACATTGGAGGAAATACTACGCAGCACGAGGAAAGAAAAATACGCCGTGGGATCGTTCAATGCGGCCAATCACAGTATGGCTGAGGCCATCTTGAGTGTCAGTGAAGAACTGGGACTTCCTGTGATTTTGGGCTTGGCCGAGGTTCAGTTCCGCTATGTCGATTTAGAACGTTTTGTGCCCTATCTCCGTCAGCGCATCGAGGGGATGGCCACACCGGTGGCACTGCATCTGGACCATGGCTTGAGTCTGGAAACGGTTTATCGCGGCCTCGATTTGGGCTTTTCCTCGGTGATGATCGATGCTTCCAGTTTTCCCTATGAAGAAAATGTGGCACTAACTAGGCAAGTGGTGCGTCGCGCCCGTTCTTACGGGGCTAGTGTGGAGGCAGAATTGGGTCAGGTAGGCGGAGGCGAAGGCAATTTGGAGCAGGGAACTGAAGCGGACGCCGCGGGCTACACCGATCCAAGCCAAGCCCGGGATTTTGTGGAAAACACAGGGATCGATGCTCTGGCGGTATCCATTGGTACAGTTCATGGACCCTTCAAGGGGAAACCCCGTTTGGACTTGGAGCGTTTAGCAGAAATCCGTTCGCTAGTTGAGGTTCCCCTTGTTTTGCACGGGGGCTCTGGTTTGAGCGAGGATGACTTTAGACGGGCTGTTGCTTGCGGGATCAGCAAAATCAATGTCTTTACAGAAACATCGCTAGGAGCTGCCGGGGCCCTTCGCGAGCTGCTGGCTAAGGGAACGCCCCTGGGTTATCCGGATCTCACCACCGCTGCTGAAAAGCGAATTCGGGACATTGTCCGTGGGCAGTTGAGAGTTTTTGGAACACCGGCCCTGAAGAGCGTTTGAACCGGGAGGTTTCGAAATGAACAGTTATGAGAGATATATGGCCGTAATCGAGCATGCGCCCTGTGACATTCTGCCTAGGCTTCCTATCCTGATGGCCTTGGCCGCCAACCACATTGGGGCCACCTATGGCGAGTTTGCCGCAGACTACCGGGTGCTGGTCAAGGCCAATGAACACTGCGTCCGGGATTTTGGATTCGACCAGCTCAGCGCCATCTCTGATCCGTACCGGGAGACCACGGGGTTTGGCGGCGAGGTGGAGTTCCTTTCCCATGGAGTCCCCCGTTTGATCACAAGCCCACTAGGGGACAGTAAGGATTTCGGCCGACTGAAGCGCCCCGATCCTCAGAGCGCCCCGCGCCTGAAGGATCGCCTGGCCGCTGTAGAGCATTTGGCCGCACAGTACAAAGGGGAGTATTCCATTTTGGGCTGGGTAGAAGGACCCGCTGCGGAGGCAGCGGATCTGCGGGGCGTGATGAACTTTCTTTATGACACCATGGATGATCCGCAGTTCTGCCAGGAACTCATGGAACGCTGTACCGACGTCGGATTAGACTTTGCCCTAGCCCAGCTGGAGGCCGGTGCCGACACGATCGGGATTGGCGATGCCATCGTGAGCCAGATTTCGCCTCAGGTGTACGCCGAGCTTGTCTTCCCTCACCAGCAGCGGCTTGTGCAGGGAATTCAGGCCGCAGGCGGACTGGTCCGCCTGCATATTTGCGGCAACATCAGTCGGCACTTGACCGTGATCAAGGGACTGGGCGTCAATATCCTCGATCTTGACTGGCCTGTGGACATGGCTTATGCCCGTTCGGTTCTGGGTCATGAAGTGATTCTGGTGGCCAATCCCGATCCTGTGGAAGACATCCAGGGTGGAAATCCCGAGACGATCAAAGAGAAAATGCGGCAGCTCTATGATCTGGCGGGAAACCCCTTTATGCTTGGGGCCGGATGCGAAATACCCTTGGGCACGCCAGCTGAAAACCTGAAAGCCCTATGTGCCCCCGTTCCGTATCGGGACAGCTAACCAGCTAGCTTAGGGGAAAGGTGATCTGCCGTCCGAGACGGTGGGAGCGGTAGGCCCCTTCCATCAGCTCGCTGAGCTGAACTGCGCTTTCGATATCAAAGGGGTTCTGCTCGTTGTGCAAAATGGCCGCCACCCACTGCTCCAGTGGTTTTGGCAGGGCTTGGGGCAGCTGATCCGGCACAATCCAGCCATCTGCGGCCCCTGGCACCCGGGAGGATCTCAGCTGCACCTTGCCTGCGGGTCCGCCCACAAAGAGGCTGCCCTCCGTTCCATAGAGTTCCAGGGAAAACGGACTGCGGGCAGACAAGAACGAGGTCTCGTTCACGGCTGTGGCCTTGCTCTCAAACTCGATCACTGTCACCGCATTATCTTCGACCTCTTTTTCTGTCACATGGCTAAACATGGAGGAAATCCGTTTGGGCCGGCCCAAGAGCCAGGTGCTGAGATACATGCCATGGGCTCCAAGGTCGATCATGGCTCCTCCGCCGCACTCCAGCGGATTGTAGAAGTGATCTGGCAGCCAATTGGCGCTGGTTCCATCGTGGGCATTGCGGATGCGCAGGAGTGTGATCTGCCCCAGTAAACCCTGGTCGACCACCTCTTTGGCGAAGAGATTGTGGGGCATGGTGCGGTGGGGAAAGGAGATTGTAAACTTGACTCCGGTCTCCTGGATGACGTGGGCCACCTCTTGGGCCTCGAGTAGAGTTGGGGTCAAGACCTTTTCGGTGAAGACATGTTTTCCCGCTTTGGCAGCCTGGATGATCACATCTCGGTGGAGGCTGGTGGGTGTGTTGATCACAACACCGTCGATGCTGCTGTTTCCCAAAACCTGGGTCAAGTCTGCTTGAAATGGGACACCGAGTTCAGCGGCGAAGGCCTGGCCCCGCTCCCTGTCATGATCCCACACCAAGGCGATCTCTGTCTGGGGGTGGGCCTCAAGCTGGGCGGCGTAATCGGGTGCATGGACATGCCAGGCGCCTAACATGGCGATTTGAAGCATAGTTTCCCTTCTTTCCCTACATGATCATTTTGTTATCATGTTTCGGTAATGGCCAGGCTATTCCTGCGTGAATAGGGCTTGAGGAGGCGATAGAAATGGACGAGGAAAAAAAGATTCTCGCTGGAGTGTTATTTGCTCCGGGTGAGGCCAGTCTAAGGGCGATCAAGCTGCGGACACACAATTTGTGTACGGAGTACAATCGCACCTTTGAAGATGAAACCGAAAGGCGATCGGAGTTGATTCGCCAGATTTTTGCTGAATTTGGTGAGGATGGTTTCATTCAGGGACCCATGTATATCCACTATGGACGGCATACCAAGATCGGGCGCAGCTTTTTTGGCAACTTCAACTTGACCATCCAGGACGATGCCTTGGTGCAGATTGGCGACCACTGCAATTTTGGACCCAATGTGACCATCGTCACGCCGCTCCATCCCTTGCTTCCAGGGGAGAGGCGATTGATGGCGGACAAGGAAGGTGCGGTCAAGCACATGTGTTATGCCAAACCTGTTGTGATTGGAAATGACTGTTGGCTCGGTGCGAACGTGGTGGTTTGTCCGGGCGTGACGATTGGCGAGAATTGTGTGATTGGTGCAGGCAGTGTGGTTGTCAAAGACATTCCAGCCAATCATGTGGCGGCTGGTAATCCCTGCCGGATCTTGCGGAAAATTACAGAAGCAGACAGTATGATCCACAAGCCCGATGTGCTGGGTGATAACCGGATTGTGGATTGATGGGAACTCTCCCTGCGACCCAAGGTTGCAGGGTTTTTTTGTCAGGGTCGTAAAGGCGCTCAAGGCCCTCCAGACAAGTTTAGGAGACACCTTAGCGTATAGCTCTTCTCTCAGGGCGTAAAATTTCGCCTATAAGAAGGAAATACGAACGATGTTGTAGAAACATGATGCACATACTTAGTTAGTCGAAAAAACTAAGTTTGTTGCGGAGGTGGACGGCTTGGTGGACGTTGAAGTAGGCGAATGGAGGAAGTCGGAGTTTTATCTGGTCAATGGACGAGTGATCACACCACATCGACTGATCTCTCCAGGCGGGGTCCAAATTGAGGGACAGTACATCGGCCGGGTATTTGCTCTGGACCAGGGAGGCATCCCTGACGGAGCCCAGATTATCGATGTGCAAGGAGCATGGATTCTGCCTGGGCTCATTGATCTACATTTGCACGGAGGCGGCGGCGCCGATTGTATGGATGGCCAGCCCGAGGCGATTAGGACTATGGCCCGTACCCACGCCAAGGGCGGGACAACGGCTATTTTACCAACGACTCTAACCAGCTCAACTAAGGACTTGCATCTGGCACTCCAGGGGGTGCAGGCAGCCATGGAACGGGAGCAGGATGGGGCCCGCATACTCGGTATTCATTTGGAAGGCCCTTATTTTGCCTATGGGCAGCGGGGCGCGCAGGACCCTCGCTATCTGAAGGAACCTGATCCCAGTGAGTATCTTGAGATTCTTGACAAGTATCCCTTTATCAAACGGGTATCGGCAGCACCGGAGCTGCCTGGGGCGCTGGATCTGGGACGAGAGTTGAGAAAACGGGGAATTCTGGCTTCTATTGGTCATACAGATGCCACCTATGATGACGTTTTGGCGGCACTGGAAGCGGGTTATGCGCACATGACACATCTTTATTCCGGCATGAGCGGGGTCAGGAGGGTGAACTGCTACCGTGTTGCAGGAGCCATTGAATCAGGCCTTCTCCTCGATGATCTTTCCGTCGAGGTTATTGCCGATGGTAAACATCTACCTGGATCGCTTCTGAAGCTGATCTACAAATGCAAAGGCGCGGAGGGCATTGCCCTGTGTTCTGATGCGCTGCGACCAGCGGGTTTGCCCGAAGGTAACTACCTGACCGGAAGCAGAGAAGACGGCCAGGAGATCGTGGTTGAAGACGGAGTGGCCTGGCTCAAGGACAGATCGGCCTTTGCGGGAAGTGTGGTTACCGGGACGCAACTCATTAAGACAATGGTGGAGGTTGCCGGGGTTTCTTTGCAGGACGCTGTCAAGATGGCAACGTCCACCCCTGCTCGGATTCTTGGTATAGCAGACACAATGGGCACTCTCGACCGGGGCAAACTGGCGGATCTCACAGTTATGCAAGATGACTATGGCGTCACCAAGACAATTGTTGGAGGGAAGATTGTATACTCGTCATAGGGAAAGGAGAGATGCCATATGCTTCGACCAGTGCGTTCATTTCAGATGGACAAATTGATGGTGGAAGTCTACCCAGACCGGCCGACCATGGGGCAAAGTGCTGCAGATGCAGCAGTCGCCAAGTTGCGCCGACTGTTGGAAGATCAGGAGTCGATCAATGTAGTGTTTGCGGCCGCGCCCTCCCAAAACGAATTTCTGGAGGCCCTAGTCAAGTCCGACGGTGTTGAGTGGCAGAGGGTAAGAGCCTTTCATCTCGATGAATACCTAGGACTTTGCCCTGGCTCTGCCCAGCGATTTGGGGCGTTCTTGGACGAGCACGTTTTTCAGCTAGTGGAGTTGCTAAAGGTTCACTATCTACGGGGAGACGCAGAAGACCCCCAAGCGGAAGCACTGCGTTACGCTGAGCTTTTGCGCAAACATCCCCTCGATCTAGCGTTTATTGGCATCGGGGAGAACGGTCATATTGCCTTTAATGATCCACCTGTTGCGGACTTTGCTGATCCTGATTGGGTCAAAGTCGTAACACTAGACGAGAAATGTCGCAGGCAGCAGGTACATGATGGTTGTTTCCCGTCTTTCGGCGCAGTGCCCACCCAGGCCCTGACGTTGACGATTCCAGCTATCATGTCGGCTAAGGCCATCTATTGTATGGTACCGGGGGTCACCAAGAGGGAGGCCGTCAGGGACACGCTTCAGGGGTCTATCGGAACCCACTGCCCTGCGACCATCCTGCGCAGGCATGATGCGGCCACCCTATATCTTGATGGGGATTCGGCAAGTCTGCTGTAGAGCCATGGAACCAAGTACTAAGAATGGGAGGGGATAGAATCTTGTCTAGAACCAGCAAATCTTATCTAGGTACGATCATTTCGGTGCTGGAGAGGATCGAGGCGGAGCAGCAAGAGTCCATTAACCAAGGGGCGGTGCTTCTGGCTGAAGCGGTCGCTGCAGACAAGCTGATCAACGTTATTGGACCG
The DNA here is from genome assembly GCA_012838305.1 of Bacillota bacterium. Lineage (GTDB taxonomy): Bacteria > Bacillota > Limnochordia > Darwinibacteriales > Darwinibacteriaceae > UBA5420. Next base: position 19,305 of record DUPN01000110.1, read on the forward strand.
GGAGGGCACTCTAACTTAGCCGCGGAGGAGGTTCTTTGGAGGGCTGGGGGGTTGGCCGCGGTGAACCCCATTCTCGACCCGGGAACAATCCTGATGTTTGGTGCGAAACGTTCCAATTTCATCGAACGAAGTCCCGGTTATGCCCAGGCGGTGTTGGAATCCTATGGGGTTGGCACCGGGGATGTCCTGGTTATTGTCAATGCCTACGGTATCAACTCGATGACCATCGACTGCGCCCTGTACTGTCAGGAACGGGGGGTTGCCTCCATCGGTATTACCTCTACGAGCTTCGCCAACAATGTGCCAAAAGATGCGCCTGCTAGGCATCCTAACGGAAGGAACCTTCATGAGCTGGTAGATGTGTTCATTGACAACTACTTACCCCTAGGTGATGCGGTGGTAGAAATTGCAGGTCTGGCCCAGAAGATGGGACCCACTTCCACCTACTGCAATGCCTTTGCGATTAACCTTTTGATGATGCGTACGGCAGAGAAGCTGCTGGAACTAGGAATTCATCCTCCCGTGTGGACCAGTGCCAACTTACCGGAAGGCGACAGGCTGAACCGAGAGTATGAAGAGAAGTATCTGCTCCGAGTGCGGCACTTACGTTGACAGTCTTTGAAGTGGAAAGGAATCTCGATGTAAAGGGATGCTGCTGCCATGTGGATTGGAAGCAATAGTAAGGATTTTAAGGTCTTAAATCGGCTGTTGGTCCGGGACATGATTCGTCGACGCGGACCAATCGCCCGTTATGAGATCGCTCGAGAGACGGGCCTCACCGCTTCTACAGTTACGGTCATTGCTGCTGAACTGTTGGAAGCGGGAGTGATCCACGAAGTGGGCCATGCCGAATCCAGCGGGGGGCGCAGACCCATATTGCTTGAGCTAAACGCAAGGGCGGCCCATGCTTTAGCCATCCGAGTTCAGCGCGGTGAGCTCGTGGTCGCAGTCTTCGATCTGGCCCGACGTATTTTGGCTGAGCGTTCCTATGATCTTGACACGACCGCACCGGAGGATGTGGTCAGCACCATCGGAGTATCCTTTGAGGAGCTGCTCCAGGAGACCAAGATCGCAAGGGACAGCGTTCTCTGGTGTGGAGTGGCCCATCCCGGTCTTATTTCCTCCTCTACGGGTGTGTTGGAACGGTCTTCCAACCTTGGTTGGGTTGGAGTGCCTGTGGGCGATATGATCACGGAGAGCATTGGCAATATACCGGTTGTTGTGGAGAACATCTCCAATGCGGCTGCTCTAGCCGAAAAGGAGTATGGACTCGGGCGTGGCCATAGACACCTTGTCTTTATCAATCTCTCAGTAGGTATTGGGGCGGGGATTCTCGCCAACGGGGAGATTTACGGCGGTATGCAGGGCTATGCGGGGGAAGTGGGTCATATGACGCTGCTGGTGGATCAAGGGCCAATCTGTGTGTGCGGGCAGCAAGGCTGCTTTGAGGCCATTTGCAGTTCGAGAACTGTATTGGAGCGGGCCCGTTCTGTGATTCCAGAGGATATCCTGCGCCAAAACGGCCTGGTCAAGGAGAAATTGACCATGGCCCATCTGGCATCTGCTCCCCTCGCCTCGGAACCCGAAGTGCAAAGCCTGGTTAATGAAATAGGACGCCATATCGGTGTTGTGGTCGCCAATTTGATCAGTATGCTCAATCCAGAGATTGTAATTCTAGGTGGAGAATTGGCTCTCTTAGGCAGTCGCTTACTGGCAGTCGTCGAGGCCGAGGTGGAAAAGCGCACCTTGGAGGAGGTCCGCAGGCAAGTAAGGGTTAGGATCTCCAAAATGCATGATCAAGCTCCATTGATGGGGGCCTACGCTTTGGCCTTGGAGCGAATCTTCGCCTTGGAAGACTGGAGAGACCCAGCATACGCCACGCCAAGGGAGGGAAACCAATGAATCCAACGTTTCGGGCCGGTTTTGGCGTCCATAGGCTGCAGCCCCCCTTAGGTGCTCCCATGTCTGGCTACGCAGCTCGAATGGGAGGAGCTGTCGGTGTTCATGATCAGCTTGGGGCCCATGCCATGATTCTCCGATGGAAAACGAGCTCGGTTGCGGTGATCAGCCTTGACCTTGAGGAAGTTCCCGACGAACTCGTTGCGATGATTCGAGAAGATATTCATGCCCAAATTGGCGTACCGCTAGAGGCGATCGTAGTAGCAGCCACGCACACCCATTCTGGTCCTCTCGTCGCACGCAGGCTGGGAGAGGACGAAGACCCAGCAGTTGTTCAGGATGTTCGCCAAGCGGTGCTCGCGGCTGCAGCTCTGGCGGAGACGAATACCAAGGAAGGGGTCTTCAGGGTAGGTTCTGTGAGCGTGCCGCAGGTGGCTAAAGATCGCCGAACTTTGGAGCCGAGCCCGGATTCTCAAGCCAATTTCCTAGGCTTTTACGTACAAAACGACATGGTTGGATGCGTGGTGAATTTTCCCCTGCATGCCACCGTTTTGGGGGCGGAAAACCGTTTGTACTCGGCGGACTTTCCCGGATATTTGCGGCGTGCGCTCCAAAGAAAGCATCCCCAATGCTGCACTTTGTTTTTGAACGGAGCGGCCGGCGATATAAATATCGGGTATTCAGCTGATGCCAGTGCCCTTGGCGAACGATTCGACTTTCGAACCTTCGAAAAGGCGTCTGAGGTAGGGGAAGCGCTGGCTCAAGCGGTGGACGTGGGGCTAAAAAGGGCCCCTAAGTTGTCGGAACCAATCCTACGTTTTGGCCGGCATGCAGTGGCGTTACCTTTGAAGAACCTGGTTTCCTTGGATGAACTGGATCGCGAAATTTCCCACCACCGCCAGAGGGAGCAGGAGCTCACTGCGATTTATCTGGAGTGCCTCAAGGACTCCATGCTTCGCCGGGGTCTCTGTGAAGGGCAATCGGAGGTGATCATGCCTCTGCAGGCCATACGCATTGGATCCGCGGTGTTGCTTGCTGTTCCGGGCGAGCCCTTTGTGCAGCTTGGACTGGCCATCAGGGAGAGCTGCAGGGATCGGCAGGTGTTTGTCGTTGGCTATGCTAATGGCGCCTGGGGTTACATTCCTAGTCGCAGCGCCTTTGACCAGGGGGGTTATGAGGTGGAGACGTCCATTTTTGCTGAGGGAGTGGGGGAAGCCCTGGTGAGAGGGGCGGAGATGCTCATTCGTTCGCTTTAGGAAGGTGAGGATGTTGCCATGATTGTGGATTGTAATACCCTGTTTGGATTCTGGCCCCGCCGCTTGCTTAACTCCGATCTAGAGTCGGTGAAAAGGGAGGCCGCATCCCATGGAATCACCACGTCCTTAATCTGCTCCACTAGGGGAATCTTTGACAGTCATGGAGAGG
>DUPN01000111.1 GCA_012838305.1 Bacillota bacterium
GTATTCAGCAGTTTTGATGCCGGATGTTACTGCGATAGGGGATTGCGCAAATCCGCCGCAGTGCGCGAGCGCTCCGTTTTGTCCTGTTCATCGCACTGAGAATTCTACGATCCTCCCAAGACGGGAAACAACTACTCAGCAGAAAGGATTGGAGATTGCCTATCCAGACAGCATTTCGAATTCCGGGAATCTCTAGAGACGTACATTCAATGGCGAGTGCAGCTCATCTGCCGGATACTCCATACTCCTTTAGCGTCTGATACATGGCCAATAGATTGCCTACTGGGCTTTTGGCCTGAACGTTGTGGATAGTGTTGAATACAAAGCCGCCTCCCCGGCCGAAAATTCGGATCCGTTCGGCTACCTCAGTTGCCACCTCGTCCGGCGTACCAAAAGGCAGGGTCTTTTGAGTATCCACTCCACCGCCCCAAAAAACAATCTGGTCTCCGAACTCGCGTTTTAGAGTTTCTGGGTCCATTCCCGGGCAAGAGCATTGAACAGGATTGAGCACATCAAATCCCGCTTCGATGAAGAGCTCGATCAACGGGAAGACTGCTCCACAAGAATGGATAAAGGTCTTCCATTTCGTGTTCTTGTGAACCCAGTCATTTACCGCTTTATGGAACGGCATGTAAAGTTGGCGGTAGGTATCCGGCGAGATAAACGTCCCTGTTTGAGTACCGAAGTCCGTGCCGGTTATGAAAGCTACGTGGATTTTGTTTCCTACCCGTTGATAGACTTTATTCAGGTTCTTCAGGGCGATCTCACACTGCCGGTCAAAAACTTGATACACATAATCGCGGCGAATTACTGTGGATATATACCATTCTTCGATGTCCCGGATTCCCTTGGGATACTTCAAATGGGGTGCCGGGACGAAGGCGATGTCGCCAAAGGCCGTTCCACCCAAACTGGCAAATATCGCCTTATCGGTCTCGTAATAAGCCTTTTCAATCTGTGCGACATAGTGTTCCAAATCTGCCTCGCTGTAAGGCCCAAACTCTTCAAGGTTGTCTTCCACATTGAGATTCGCATCATCGAGAGGAGGCTGTCGAACGATCGCGTCAAAATACCATCCTCCTTTTGGCATTCTACCACTGGGAGGGGCACTTTTGTCACCTTCAGGGTACATCAGTATGTCACCATTGGGTTCTGGATCAATGTTAAACCCAGCGGGCACTAACACTGGTGTCCCATCAAAGGTAGTCCAGTCCTTCCAGCCCTCATTCGGAAAGCCAAATATGTTGGTTCGGCCAACGACACCGACTACATCGACTCCCAAAGCGTCCATTAGATCCGGTTTGATCTCACCAAGCATCTGGAACGGATCGACGACTTTGACGGGCGTGCCGGGGTCATCGAGTCCGAGTGCCTGGCGCAGCTGATAGACGGCACTAACATGCATTCCCGTGACTAGGCTTCCGCCTAAATCAAGTGGGACTCGATCCGGTTGTTGATGGTTTAGAGCTTTGAGCACTCTTTCACGCGAAGTCATAGAATTCTCTTTACCTCCTATTCTAGAAAAAGCTACCTAACAGACAGTCCCTAGCGATCATCTGTGGAGAAGTTGCCTCACTTCGTCTGCTATGATCTTGATGTTTGAGGACACAAACTCAAAGCCATGTTCGGGTGTGGCCTTGCGCGGATCATCATCTGGGCGAACAACGTATCCCTTCGTAGGCCGACCGACAAAAGCATTGCCGTCAACTATTCCCCAATCCGTATAGTGAAGAGTTCGAGTCATGCTGGGGAGTTCCGACAAATCCACATCATCAGGACACAGATACATGGCTAGCGAGGTTTCGTCTCTACTGGCATGTCCCACTCCCGCTGCGGCACTGTCGTCATCCTTCTCAGCATCATAGGAGGGAGTAGAACCCGTGTCTTGTTCATTTGAGGTCGAGAAAACCAATCGATAGACGACTTGACATTGGTCATCGGACTCTTCAGCCGCTATTCGCATCAGTACACGATTGTGGTTTAGCGCACCATGGCCACTCATCAACATAATCACCTGAAAGCCGGTCCTTTTGAGTAACCTCACAATCTCCTTGACGACGATCCCGTATACACCTTCATCTAAATACATGCTCGGTACACTGTTAGCGGGAAAATCCATTCCCACTACATGCTCATCCCCTTGAAAGCCTAAGTCCTTCAGTTCCTGTCTACTTCTGCGAGTTTCAGTCCCAAGATATGTTGTGGGATAGACTACTCCTCCGACGATCTGGGCGACCCCTTCACATACTGCAGTAGCATGAATAGCATCCACATTCAGGGGTAAATGAGGTCCATGCCATTCAAGGGGGGCCAAAGGAACATACACCACTGGGCATTTCGCAATAGCTGCCAGAAGTTGCTTTGGTCGCATTCGTTCCATATTAACGTTTTCAATCATCTGAAAAGCACGCTCCTCCTTTGGTGACCTTCTTTCCCGCAACACCTGAACGCCTTCTGCGGACAAGACCCCACGCAGCATGCGAGATGAGTATCCCAAACAAGTCTCTTCTTGGCGACTGGCGCTCCGCACAGTATTGCAGCGAAGTATTTGGCGATGTATAGAAGCCCTCTGTCCTAGGGTTCATAAGCGGCACACCTCATTATGTTCTCGTCTGTTATCTCATCCTTGTCTAAGGTTGCTGTAATGACCCCTTCTCGCATTACCACAACTCTATCGGACATGGATATGATCTCTGGGAGTTCAGATGAGATCAAAAGGATGCCTATACCACGATCTGCGAGAAGTGTAATGAGCTTGTAAATCTCATGCTTCGCTCCGATGTCAATTCCGTGAGTCGGCTCGTCCAGAATAAGTACTCGCGGATCGGTGGACAACCAACGGCTCAGAACGGTCTTCTGCTGATTACCGCCGCTCAGGCTGGAAACAGGTTCATCTAAGTCCTTTACCTTGATGTTCAACCTGTTCTTGTAGGTAGTCACAACCTCATTCACTTTTGAGTAATTAACGATTCCGGATCGGCTTAACTCAGGCAAGGCAGAGATCGATATGTTCTCACTAACCGATAACCCCATAAACAGGGACAAACCTTTGCGATCTTCTTGAACCATAGCCATGCCGTGTTTGATAGCCTTGCTCGGCGAATCGAAGAGCACAAGCTCGTTGTCAAGGGTTATTGAACCCGAACTGAATCTGGTGGCCCCGAAGATCGCTCTCGCCACTTCGCTGCGTCCGGCACCAACTAACCCGGCAAAACCCAAGATTTCCCCCTGGTGTAGATCAAAGCTAATGTTTCGAAATCCATTACCCGTTAGACCTTTGACCCGAAGAATCACTCGCCTTTTCTGAGACGGCCTGCTAAACTTGTTGATATCCATTTCACGGCCAATCATCATTTGAATTACCCGATCCGCTGTTGCATCTGCTCTATCCAGGGTCCCGACGTATGCTCCGTCCCGTAATACGCTGACCTTATCGGAAATCCTGAGGACCTCCGCGATCTTGTGTGATACATAGAGTATCGAGATGCCTTTAGCCTTAAGATCCTCAATGACTGCAAACAGACGCTCGGATTCCATGTCGGTTAGGGAAGAGTTGGGTTCATCCATCATGATAAGATTGGCATTCGTCGAAAGAGCCTTTGCTATCTCAACCAACTGCCTCTGGGAAAGGCTCAGTTTCCTAACAAGAGTATGCGGATCTACATCCAACCCAACGGTTTTCAATAAATCTTGCGTTCTGCTTGTCAAATCTTCCTGCCTGACAATACCAAACTTCGAATCCATTCGTCCCATAAAAATGTTCTCTATGATATTCAAATCTGGCATCATGGACAGTTCCTGGTGTATAAGTGCTATTCCTGTGTTGATCGAGTCTCTTGGACTGGAAAACCTCACTTCCTGGCCCTTATAGAACATTTGACCACTATCGGGCTGTATGACTCCGCCTATGATTTTCATTAGTGTGGATTTCCCGGCCCCGTTTTCGCCAACTATTGCATGTACTTCATTGCGCATAAAACGCAAAGTCGTGCTTTTTAACGCTTGAACACCACCATAGCTTTTTGACAACTCTCGTACCGAGAATATCTCACAATCCCTATAGCCCATCTACTTCTCTCCTTTCCCGAGGTACACCATGACGCTCATACATCGGCAATATCGCAAGCTGATTGCCACTGGATGATCGGATGGAAGCCCAGAGATTAACTGCGTGGCAGACCTTCACCGCTAGTTATACTGTTTTGCATACTCTGTTTCCGAGTTCATTTTCCGACTTAAGAATGGTATTAAGAAACATTTAAAAGATGGTGTACATGTCAAGATGCGGCCCTCTCAGTTCCTGAGTAGCCACATCTCTTGCTTTTCCACTTCCATGCTTGCTCGCTAACGCCTAGCGCCGCTAGAGTAGTAAGTCCTGTTCTAGCCTGGGCTATGCTTTTCATGTAATCAGGATCCTGAAGTGTAGGAAATCGGTGCATTCATCCAGCAGTTCCCTTTAGGTAGTTGTCATAGGGATCCCCGTAATGAATAACTCACCCTTGGCCGGATCCATGCGCCTCGAGGTAATCTTGGAAAAATGTCCTACCACCAAGTTTTCCGCCAGGTATGGCGCACAGGTGGAATGGTTGTATGGCAGTGTGCCATACAACCATTCCCACCACCGAAGTAGAGACTGCAAACTATTCCTTCAAGTCGTAGTTTTAGGGTTGCCAGAACTCACTCATATTGTCCTTGGTGACAAAATCAGATCGCGTAAGCAGTCTTCCCGCTGGTGGGACAACTCCTCCCACCAAGTAGTTGTACAGTCTTATCGCCGGATCGTGCCCCTGGGCATAGGGATCCTGTCCGATTGTCCCTGTGATGACCCCTTTTGCCACATACTCCATTGTCTCGTCCACGAAGTCAAAGCAGACGATCTTCACGCTGCCAACCTTTCTGGCCACTTCAACCGCTTTCGCTGCACCGAACGGTCCTCCCGCCGTCACATATATTCCCGCCAGATCAGGGTAGGCCACCATGAAATCCTGTGCCTGACTAAACGCAATGTCGCCTTTGTCTTGATTCTCAACTACTCCTACCACAGTAATTCCAGGTGCGTTTTCGGCAAGGTAATCCTCGAAACCATTCCTTCTGTTTTCATGGGCCTCCACAGCAAAGAACCCGGTAATGATCGCTACTTCACCCTGGCCGCCAAGAGTATCCGCCATAGCTTTTCCTGCAGCCCGTCCTTGCTCATATGTGTCACATCCGACAAAGAATAGTCTCTTATTCGGACTCTCTGTCTCAACATTGAACGTCGCCACCGGAATGCCGCTGTCCACAGCTTTGTTAATGAAAGGTACGATACCCGCTTCACCTGCCACTGTAGCGATAGCATGATAACCCTGAGCCATCGCGGACTCGATGGCCGGCCCGAATACTTCCGCCGTGTGCTGTTCGCCGGCGTTGATCCAATCGACGGTACAATTTAGGTCTCTTAGTTCCTCCTTTGCCGCAAGGGTACCTTCCTTGACCGGGATCCAAAACGGATTGTTCTCCAGACCTATCACGGCGATCTTGATCGGCTCTTCCGATCTGATATCCACAGGTTTGACCGCCCCACCGTCATCGGGAGTGGTCGTACTTGCGAACTCCGGTCTGGGCATTGAAACCACGTTTTCCGATGCAAAAACCGTTGCGGACGAAGCTAATAAAAGGAACACCAGCATCAAAGACAATTTTGAACGCATATTCACTACCTCCATTTCATTAGTGGAAATTCCCGCCCAACAGACAACGATACTATGTTTCCCTACCACCCCCGTGCGACTGGAAAGTTGATCAACTGCTCGGTTCGTTTCACCCTTGGCCGGGGCCCACGCGCCTCGGGACCGAACCCGCGTCATTGTCGACTGGACGAACAGATCTAACTCGCCTTTCTCAAGCGGTCCGTAGAAACAGCGAGGATAATCACTACACCGATCGTGACTGTCTGCATGTACGCAGGAAGACGAAGAAGGATAAACGAGTTGCGGAGAACGGCCATGATAGCGGCACCAATAATGGTCCCGATGATAGAGCCTTGTCCTCCGTTTAGGCTTGCGCCTCCGATAACCACAGCGGCTACGACATCAAGTTCATTGCCCTGCCCAGCGTTGGTTGCTGCAGTGGATAGAAGACCGGCGTTCATAAGTCCCGCGAGCGTACATAAAGCACCCGTGGTTGTGTAGACAAACAACTTGACTGAATCCACATTCACACCGGACAGTCTGGCGGCCTCCTCATTGCTCCCGACCGCATAGATTTGTCTACCAATGACGGTGTACTTAACAAATAAGCTGAACAATACCACCAAGATGGTCATCTCTATGACCGGGAAAGGAATCGGTCCTATGTATCCGGCACCCAGGTAGCCAATAAACTCGTTGGTCATGGGTATGTTGCTTGCCACTGTCCCCCTTAGTCCCGTCGCCAACAAATAGGTCAGACCTCTGCCAATACTCAACATGCCCAACGTGACAATGAACGGCGCTATCTTCACCTTGGTTATGATGATCCCATTTGTGAATCCCAACAGACAGCCCAGACCAAACCCGCCAAAAATCGCAAGAACCGGCGATATCCCTTGGTACATTAAGCGTGCGGTGAACATCGCTGTCACGCCCAAAATTGAACCGACTGAAAGATCGATGCCACCAGTGATTATGATCATCGTCATACCAATGGAGATGATTCCGATTGTCGACATCCCTCTGAGCACGTTAAAAATGTTGTCAGGTCTTAGAAAATAAGGGCTCAGGATACTCATTATTACTACAATCAGGCAAAGGGCACCGAACACACCTGCCTCCCTTACCCGAATCACGTTTTTGAGAGAACTCATTTTGCCTCTTTCCATAATCATTCACCTAGTTTACATTTGGTATTTTACCCAAACCAGCAAGCCTCGGAGCAGGTCAACAATATGAAAGCACCAAACACGCTCACGTAGTTCTACGGAATCCTTTAACCCAATCATTCACCTCCAATGCCCGTCTCGACGTTGGTTGCCCGCGCTCGTAACAGTGCACACAAACACAAAAGGAATTCCTCTTAAGGGCTCTCCCGTTGTGATCTGAGACTACAGCTCAGCTCTACACATACAGCTCGTCGATGTTTTGCTTGATCTTAATCTCGTTGCTTATGCGGTAGAAGTCCACCTGCGGAACCCTATCAAATAAAAGGTAATCGCTCAATATCTTAATGGGCTGATACCCCTGCATGAACGGATTCTGCCCAATCGTAAAGTCTATAATCCCTTCCTTGACAAGCTCCACGGTCTCTGGAATGAAGTCAAAGGAGACGACCTTAATTCCATAACCATTTTCTGCAAGTTTGATGGCCCTGCCTGCTCCGCCAATACCCGCAGACATCAGACATAGGCCGTCTAAATCAGGGTATCTCTCTAAAAGCGATAACGTCACTTCGAAGGATACATCATCTCTATCGAGGTTCTCGACCATTTCTAAGATCTCTATGCCGGGGTAATCCTGACGCATGACGGCAGTAAAGCCCTCTATCCGTTGGTTGTGGCTCAGAATACTGCGAGACCCAAAAACAACAGCAACCTTGCCTTTCCCTTGAAGTAGCTTCCCCATCAGCTCCCCTGCTACACGCCCACTCTTGACAACATCCAACCCCACGAAACAAAGACGTCTCGATCGCAGGATATCCGAGGTGAAAGTCACCACAGGGATTCCGCCTCCTGTCATCTCGTCTATTGCGTCGCGAATCATGTCGTCATTAATGGGGTTAAGAGCAAGTGCCGTAATACCTTTATCGACCAGATGTTCGATAATGCCCAGTTGTTCCTTTGGTTCTAGACTTCTCATCACCTGATAATCGATCTGTATTCCGCAGTACTTCACTTCGTCGTATGCGGCATTGACTCCACGCTTGATGTCTTCAAAATATGGGTTTGAGTCCGGTGGCACGATCACACCTATCAAGAATGCCTTCTTCTGATTTGCCAAGGCTTTGCCAATGATGTTTGGCTTATACCCTAAAGCCTTGGCTATGCCAGACACCCTTTCTCGGACCTCATCACTTACCCCAGGTCTATTGTTCAGTACCTTATCTACAGTACCCCTTGAGACTTTAGCAATTCTTGCTATTTCCCGTATAGTAACCACTATTCCACCGCTCCAATCTAGTTACGAGCCCGTGCACGTTAAGTTATTTGACGTCGGTGGATAAATTCCTCCATATTTAAAGCTATTATTTCACATTTTTTTAGTTGGGCGCAGATGGTTCTTTGCTAGATCTGTATCACCATAAGTGAAGACCGCTACTACCACGTACGAAGACCCCATTCAAAAAACACCAAGGTGACATTTTCACGGACTCCTGACAAGGGCTATGCCATTCGAAGAAAGCTTTGACATGAATATTGCGCAGAAGTATAATCAGTATAACTTGTTATACAAGTTGGTTACCCTACCAGGTGATCAATGAATACGATTGGAGGAGATTCTGATGAACAAAACGCAAAACGAGAACAAGTTCATGGGCTCAGTAAAAGTGGGACCAAAGGGACAAATTGTTATTCCCAAAGATGTGCGTGATATGTTTGGCATTAAACCGGGAGACACATTGGTACTGCTTGCTGATACCCAAAGGGGTATTGCCATTGAAAGAATGGGGGTTCTCA
>DUPN01000112.1 GCA_012838305.1 Bacillota bacterium
CTGCATGGCCTTTCTTTTTTGCGGCAGCATTGAAACAAGCACTGGCGCGTCCATGTCCTTAGTCGGAATGAGCAAAAAATGCTCGCTTTCTGAATGGAATACCGCCTCGATTTGCTTTACAATAAATGCCGTGAGTGGCAGAAGGTATTTAACAAAATTATGAGGAGTAAAATGGTGGACATATCAGGCAAGTTTCGTACGAAAACGGCACCGGAAACAGGGCGAAGGGTCGTGCAGCTGACTACTGGGGACGCCTTTTGCTATCCTCTGTATTACTTCATTCCATCCATCAGCGGGGAATACCTGGTTTATCATCGGGCGGACCAAAGCGGTGTACAGCTCTGCCGATTGAATTTGTCCACGGGTGAGCATGTTCAACTGACCAAGGCAACGGGGAAGGACACCCAATGGTGGCCTTGGTGTGTCCCTGCGGGTCCGGGTGTACTCGATCATCGAAGCGCTCTTAATTGTGTATCACGAGAAGTCATTTATTTTGATGGTAATGTGGCCCGTGCTGTCCATCTCGAGACCCTTGAAGACCGGATCTTGTTCATGCTGCCAGACGATAGACTGGCGACTGGACAGAACTGCGTCTCCCCAGATGGTCGTTGGTTTTTCTATATTCATCATGATAAACAAAGCATCGCAGAGGTGCATCCGATGCGGCCCGGTACTGAATCCAATCGCCATCTCTCCCGGGGTACGGCACTGACTGCCTTTGATCTGAACAGCGGAGAACAAAGGACGCTCGTACGAATGAATGCACCCCTCCATCATGTTCATCCCTTAGGGCAGGATCAGTTGGTCTTTTCGAGCCCTGCTATGGAACGGGGAATCTTGATCACAGACTACCAAGGCGGATGGTATACGCACAATCGTACTCAAGATGACGCTGGCTGTACAACTTGTCACTATTGTGCAACGGAACGAGGCATCTTTTACGAGGTTCCAGGCAACAGTCTCCAGAGAACCTTGGGCGGTGTGTGGGATCCGCACAACCGTCGCGGGGTGGAGTTTGTGCTAGAGCATGAGCGTGATGTGCATGTCGGCAGCGACCCCTTGGGTAGGCTGTGGTTCTATGAAAGCTCTGTGGATGAGCATCACCGCCAAATCCATCTCCTGGCGAGATATCACGGTTTTGAACAGAATGAGTGGATCAAGCTGTCAGGAAAGTGGCCCATGTATTGGCCAGGGGGTGTAAGACCACTGCGAGGCTGTCAAAAGGCGCACCATCATGCACGGATTACGCCTGACCGCAGGTGGCTCGTGATCACTGCAGGTGACGCGAGAACGAGGATAAATCACATTTTCTTGCTAGATATCGCCGATGTCCAGGATACCCAGGGTCTTCCTTGGGATTGATCACAAATGTGAATCAACAAGAAACAAGCTAGACAGAGAGAGGAGGCGTTCTCATGGCTAAACAGGCAACCGCAGGATATGATCGGATTAAGCAAGTTGCTCTGCGCTATGTGGAACAAATGAAAATCGGTGATGTGCCAGGACGATACAAAAAGGAGGCAATGGAGACTGGGCCAAGTTTGTATGGTTCGTATCATGCCGCACACATCCTTGATCTCTTTGGTGAACTGGAGAAACTTCCCGACAAGGATCTGGATATCTGGGCACAGTTTTTTCTGGAAAAACAAACGGCACAGGGATATTTCTCAAACAAGGCCGCTGACAAAAACAGAGAACGGCTCCTGCGGGAAATGGATCCAGTTTGGCATTCCACTCGCGGGATCATCTGGGCGTTACGAGTCTTGGGTAGAAAGCCCACCAAGGAGTTCAAATTCCTAGAGCCCTTTGTAGATGCGAAAGTGCTGTACAACTATGTCAAGAGCTATGATTGGGGCAATTCGTGGGCTGCAGGCAATCAGATCTGTGCTTTGGCCACAGCGCTTTTTGCCCTACGTGATTGGTTTGGCGTGGCCGAGGTGGATGAGGTCATGGAAAAGGGACTGTATCCAGCTTTGGAGGAACTCCTCGATGAGGAAACAGGTTACTGGGGGACCCAGTTTGGGGCCGATCTCTACAATGGACAATTTGGAACCATCCACATCACTCCGATCTACTTTGCCCAGAACTGGCCCCTACGGGCAGTGGAGAGAAACGTAGACTCCACCTTAGCATGCCAGCTCGCCAACGGTTCGTTTTGGCCTGGCGGATCCGATTGTCCCGACTTCGATGGAGCCTATATGATGATGAACCTGTACTTCCTCACGGATTATCGGCGTGAAGACTTGCAGGAAGCGGCCCGCAAGTATCTCGAACATGCCCTCATGCATGTGGATCCAAATGGTGTTGGCTTTCTACTCCATCGCAGAGATAGTAAACCCATCGAATGGAAACCGAGACCCCACTGGATTTGGGCCGATGGCGATGGGACCGCCCGGGAAGAGTTACGGGATGATGATCCAACCCGTACCCATATCATGCTTGGTTCCTGGTTCTATCCCTTATCCATCGCCTTGGTCGCAGCCATGCTGGGCGACACTGGCTATGAAGGACCGTACAAGCTAAACAAAATGTCACTGCACGAGTGTAATGTAGTCGACATCTAAGAAGCTTGCAGGAACGGTAAGCGATCGAGTCGTAGACAGATCGCTTATCTTTATCCTACATGGATTTCAATGTGAGAGGATGAGCAACAATGACAAAGAAAGTTGTAACCCTTGGGGAAATCATGCTGCGATTGTCCACTCCAAACTACCAGCGATTTGTTCAAGCGGAATCGTTTGATGTGGTCTATGGCGGTGGAGAGGCTAATGTGGCCGTCTCTTTGGCCAACTATGGCCTTGACTCCTATTACGTCACAAAGCTGCCCACAAATCCTTTGGGGCAAAGTGCCCTCAACTATCTGCGCCGTTTTGGGGTGAAGACAGACCATATCGTCCGGGGTGAGGGGCGGCTTGGCATTTATTTTCTAGAAACAGGTGCCGCCATGCGTCCTTCTAAAGTGGTGTATGATCGCGCCGATTCAACCATTGCCAACGCCAAGGCGTCGGACTTCGATTTTGAAAAAATCTTTACCGGCGCAGACTGGTTTCACTTCACTGGCATCACACCCGCCCTCAACCGAAACGCGGCACAACTTACAGAAGAGGCGCTAAAAACAGCTAAGAGCCTAGGCGTCACAGTCAGTGTTGATCTCAATTACCGAAAGAATCTATGGACCCCCGAGGAAGCGCAAAAGACAATGACGCATCTCATGCAGTATGTGGATGTTTGCATTGGCAACGAAGAGGACGCCGAGAAGACTCTGGGATTTAAACCGGGGAAAACCGATGTTGCGGCCGGATCTTTGGAATTGGCAGGGTACCGCGATATATTTGTGCAAATGCGGGAGAAATTCGGGTTTAAGCTGATTGCTACCTCATTGAGGGAGAGCTATTCGGCCAGTGATAATGGCTGGTCGGCCCTGATCTATGATGGACAGGAATTTTATCACTCCAAGAAATATGATGTGCGGATTGTTGATCGGGTTGGAGGAGGAGACTCGTTCTCCGCCGGATTGATCTATGGCCTTTTAGAGGGAATGAGTCCCCAAGACGCCCTCGAATTTAGTGTGGCAGCCTCGGCCCTAAAGCATACGATTCATGGCGATTTTAACCATGTCAGCGTGGACGAGGTCCTGCAGCTGGTTCAGGGAGATGCCTCCGGGAGGGTACAGCGGTAAGCCCGTTGTTGCCCAGGGTCTTGATCAGGGTATAAAGGAGGTAGCAAGCATGAGCGTTTTTTACCAGGAAAAGAGTGCGATCCCCATAGCCGGAGAATATGATTTGATTGTGGTCGGTGGAGGCGTTGCTGGCGTAGCCGCAGCATTAGCCGCTAGACGAATGGGCTTGCAGACATTATTAGTGGAAAAAAGCGTGATCCTCGGGGGTCTGGCCACGTTGGGGCATATCGTAATTTACTTACCGCTCTGTGATGGCCAGGGCCGTCAGGTAATTGGCGGTATTGCTGAAGAGCTCCTGCAGCTTTCCATCAAGTATGGTTACGATGATTTGGCGAAGCAGAAACGCTATCGAACCACGTTCAACGCTCCAGCCTTTGTGTTAGCCCTTGATGAGCTCATGGTCGATGCAGGTGTTGATCTGCTATTCGATACCGTCTTTAGTCGTCCCGTCATGGATGATGGTTCTTGCCAGGGAATCATCGTGGAAAACAAATCCGGACGGCAGCTCTATACGTGTAGGACAATTATAGACACGACGGGTGATGCTGACGTTATGGCCCGTGCAGGGGCGGAGTGTGTAGAAGGTGACAACTGGTTAACTTTTTGGGGGTACCACTCCGACTTAGATGTCATGCAGAAGGCCGTGGAGACGGGAGATGTTATGCAGGCTGTCGGGCTACTGCGGTGTGGAGCAGGACCGGCGGGACAGGGGGCAGAATCCCGGAAGTATTCAGGGGTAGACGCCCGTGATGTGACGGAGTTTGTGTTAGCAGGCCGTCGCATGGCCAAGGAATTTGTCAAGAAGAAAGATAAGAAGCAATACAGTTTGTTGGCCCTGCCTGGAATGGCGCAGTTTCGAACCACGAGAAGAATCACGGGTTTCTATGAGTTGACCAGTGCTGATGTATTTGCTCGCTTCGAGGACTCGGTGGGTTGTGTCGGAGACTGGCGGAAGGCCGGACCCATCTACGAGATACCGTATCGAACCTTGATCGCTCCAGGTCTCAAGAATATGCTCACTGCGGGGAGAACGATTGCTGCCAAGGACGACGCCTGGGAAGTGACGAGGGTCATCCCTGTGGCTGCCTTAACTGGTCAAGCGGCAGGTACGGCCGCTGCATTGGCCCTGGAATCCGGGGAGGATGTTGCACAGATTGATATCCAAAAACTGCAAACGTTCTTGGAGGATACAGGTGTGCTCATTCACATCTAAATGCCAGAACCCAACTTGTATGGTGCTGGAAGAAAGTCTTAAGCGATCACAGATTGTTTGCGCTAGAGAGATCAATAGGGGACTGTAATCTCGATAGGTATGGGGTTGCGTCCCTTTTTGCATCGCTGCGCAGGTGGGCAAAAACTATCGTAGGGCGAAAACGTCCCCTACCAGCCCAGAGAGAATCCCAGGCTCACTCTGGCTATCCAGTATCTGGAAACAGCGTCAGATAGTATAAATAATTGTCACATAATTAATGGATGATTGCCGGGGGTTAATTTACAATAAAACTAGCGACTTCGTAGCCAACATCATAGATTAGCTGGGAAAAGACGATCGTAATTTTCAGTTTTGTTCACAAAGTGTGATTAGAATAGCTCAGTGATTTGGCTGGAGCGAGCGGGTCTCAGAATTGTTAGGCGGAGTGAGAAGGGGTGATGGTGCGCTCATAGTACGACGAAAGAGAATTCGATTGCGTTGTGGAGTACTCCGTTGGTATCCAGCTAGCTGACTGAATGAAGAATCTTATTACAGGGAGATGAAGCAATGACACTAAAGAGTTTTGATTTGACAGGTAAAGTTGCGATGGTGACAGGATGTAATACAGGACTAGGCCGCGGTATGGCTGTGGGCTTGGCCCAGGCTGGTGCTGACATCATTGGTGTTAGTTTGCCGCCCCATGATGAGGTGAAACAGGAAATCGAGGCACTTGGCCGCAGATTTTTGGATATTCGCGCCGATCTATCCTCATTAGAGCCCATTGACCGCATAATGTCCACCGCCCTTGCGGAATATGGCCGGATTGACATTTTAGTGAATAATGCAGGTATCATCCGCCGTGAGGATGCCCTTCAGTTTTCCGAAAAAGACTGGGACGATGTGATCAACGTAAATCTGAAGACCCTGTTCTTCTTAAGTCAAGCGGTGGGTAGACAGTTTGTAGAGAAGGAGATTAAGGGTAAAATCATCAATATTGCCTCGATGCTATCGTATCAAGGCGGCATTCGCGTTCCTTCTTACACGTCCAGCAAGAGCGCGGTCATGGGCCTTACCAAGCTTTTGGCCAATGAATGGGCCAAGTACGGCATCAATGTGAATGCCATTGCCCCTGGCTATATGGCCACGGACAACACAGCTCCCTTGCGGGCTGACAAAGTGCGCAGTGCTGAGATTCTAGACCGTATTCCTGCTGGCCGCTGGGGTACGCCGGAGGATCTGCGGGGCGCTGTGGTCTTTTTGGCCTCGGCAGCTTCCGACTATGTCAACGGATTCACATTGGCCGTAGATGGTGGTTGGCTGGCTCGATAAGGGTAATTTGAAGGGAGGATTTTGGTGTTGAAGGTCATTGATGACAAATTTGTTGTTGACATTTTCTGCGACGCTTTTGAACCAGAATGTGTCCTCCAAGCTGCAGGTGATCTGCAGAGTGACCTAAGGAAGGTCAGCGGTCTTTCACCGGTGGTAAAACGATACTTGCCTTACGAAGAACAAGGGTTTATTGTCATTGGCTCGCTGCAAAACGAGCGTTTCCGCGAATATGCAGCACGCCAGGGGATCGATGTAACAAGACTGGCAGGGACCTGGGAAAACTACCTACTCAAGACCTTCGGATCACAACACCAAAACCTCCTTATTTGCGGAAGCGATCAACGGGGGACCATGTTTGGAGTCTACGAGTTTTGTGCTGAATACCTAGGCGTGGACCCGCTCTATTTTTGGACCGATAACGAACCCGCAGTCCGCACAGAATTGTCACTCGGCCCGATCAACCAGGTATCGGGCCCCCAGACGTTCAAGTTCCGGGGCTGGTTTATCAATGATGAAGACTTGCTGACAGAGTGGAAGGCAGGCGGCGGCACCCGCTATATTGACTACCCCTTCTATCATCAGGTCGTTAATCAAGCGGCCATGGCCAAAGTGCTTGAAACCGCGCTGAGGCTCAAGCAAAACCTGATTATTCCTGCTTCCTTCTTGGACATTGATAATCCCTCCGAGGAGAACTTCGTGAGGATGGCAACGGAGCGGGGATTGTTTGTCTCCCAACACCACGTAGAACCCATGGGAGTGAGCCATTTTGGCTGGGATAACTATTGGCGGCGCAAGGGCCAGGACATCCCGGCTTCTTATGTGCTCTACCCAGAGAAATTTGCCGAGATCTGGAGGCATTACTGCGAGAAGTGGGCACAGTACCCCAATATCATCTGGCAATTTGGTTTACGTGGACGTGGTGATCGACCGGTGTGGACACATGATCACAATGTGCCTTCGTCGATGGAAGACAGAGGTAAACTCATTTCATCGGCGATCGCTCAACAAGCTGAGATAGTTAAGGACGTTCTAGGACATGACGATTTCTATTCCACCATGACAGCGTGGGCAGAAGGCGTAGAATTGCACAATGCAGGCTATCTCAGCTTCCCTAAAAACACCATGATCATTTTCGCTGACCATGGTTCAACCCAAATGTGGGGCGACGACTTTTCCAGTGTTGATCGCGATCCCGATACGGAGTACGGAGTATACTACCATGTTGCCTTTTGGGCAGACGGACCCCATCTTGTCCAGGGAACGCCGCCTGCAAAGATGTATCACAATTATCAAAGGGCTGTGGAAAAGAAGGATACTGCTTACTCCATCCTCAATGTCACCAGTGTCAGAGAAGTTCTGGTGGGCATTAGGGCCAACTCCCAGATGACCTGGGACTTTGCATCCTTCAATCTTGATGACTTCTTGCAGGTCTGGGCGAAAGAAGAGTTTGGCCCGGAGGCGGCCCCAGCTGTGGCCGCAGTCTATTCCCAATTCTATGAGGCCTATTATAAACTGGATAACACCCAGATCCCTGGCCATAAGATGTTCATCGATGGCATGGTGCGCAGGGTTGGCCTTAGGTTTATTGAGATGCTCCATGGTGTGCCCAAGGGAGAGGGCTACAAGCTCCTGGACAAATCGTTTGACCCTATGGACTTTGCATCATCGCAAGCTTTCATCGAGTTCTATCGGCGAATAACCGCTGAGGCCTTGGTAAGTTGGCGAGAAGTGTACAGCAGCGCCTATCAGACCTTGCCTTTGATTCGCGAAGAACGGCGACAGTTTTTCATTGACAACCTTGTTGTGCAGCTAGAGGTAATTTATGGGCTGTATGACTGGGTTCATCAGCTCAGCAAAGCTGCTGGGGATATTATCCTAGAGGGCAAGACTGCTAAGGACAACCCCCACCTCAAGAAGGCTGTCTACGCACTGGAGAAGCTATTGCTGGATCGGAAGAAGGCGGAACACGGCAAATGGCAAAACTGGTATCGCGGTGATAAGAAAATGAATATGCAAGCTGTACTCGATCAGACAAGACAATTATTGAGGAAAGAAGGGTGACTATGAATCCACTGGTGATGTCGGAACGACTCTATGATCACTATGAGAGTATTGCAGAAGTCAAACACTACTATGGATTATTGGCCATCTACGGGCTAGTGCTAACCGCGGAAGCAACCAACAATGAGCAGTTGCTGGAACGGTGCAAAGCAATTTTGCGAAGGTTTCCAGATCAAGTGGAGCACCATCGTTACAACTTCCCAAGTTACCGAATAGGGGGCATACCCAAGGCATATATGCTTTTCCGCGGCCATATGCCTGAATGCGAAGCACAGGTCCGTGAGTACGCCGAGGAGATGATGACGGCAGCCCGTGACAGCAAGGGCATCATGTCCCATCCCCATAAACCTGAGGAAGAGTTGATCTGGATCGATGTGGCCATGGCCGTAACTCCCTATCTGCTCTTTGCAGGTCTCGCCCTAGGTGAACAGCGCTATATTGATGAGGCAGCTAAGCAGGCCTTTTTGCACTATGAAGAGTTTCTTAACGAGGAAAACGGCCTCTTACATCAGTGTAAGAACTTTGTTGGCCCAGGCCTTTATTCTGAAGATCACTGGGGTAGGGGAAATGGATGGGGATACATAGCCCTGACCGAGTTGGTGAATCATCTGCCCGACGATTCGCCGCATCGTCCCAAGGCGGAAAAGTACTTTAGAGACTTGTCAGAGGCTCTGCTGCCGCACCAGAGCAAACGCGGTCTGTGGCGGCAGGAAATACCCTTTGAATACTCCTATGAAGAGACATCCGGCACAGGCTTGATCCTCTATGGCTATGGATGCGGAATGCGCCGCGGTATCCTGGATAAAGATGTCTATCTAGAACCATTCCGACGGGGCGTTGCAGGCTTAAATGAGGTTGCCATCAACGATGACTTTTCCATCGAAAATAGCTGCCCAGGTTGCTTGTGTCCTGGGGAGGGTGATGAGAAAGGAACGGTCAAGGCTTATGTGACCTTGAAGCTGCCCTATCGGGACGAACCCCATGGTTTTGGTCCACTGATGTTTGCCTTGGTTGAAGCATATAAACACGGAATCACTGATTTGCCCAGATAAGAAAGGTGATAGGGTTGCATGGGAACATGCAGCCCTATCCAGCGCAGCCATAGGCTTATTGCTGAGCAGTCTACAGAGAAGAGAGTTGTTGCCATGGGTTCCTCTAGTTTGCGAGTGGGAAAACAACGAGAGCGGAGTTTTTGGTGGTTTATCCTGATGTCATCCTTGACCTATGTGGCTGTGGACATCAACGTGCAAGGTGTAATGGCGCTCTTACCCTTTATCCGCGATGAATTTGCCTTATCCAGTAGTTCGCTTGGACTTTACTCCAGTTTTTTGTTCCTAAGCTCCACACTAATGGCTATCATTGGCGGTCAGTTTGTTGATATGCTCGGTTCACGCCGGGGTATGGTGGGTGGAATTCTTTCTGTGAGCATATTCGCCATGTGCCACGCCTGGGTTCCTAGCTATTCGTATATTCTAGCTTTGGTCCTTTTGAGCGGCTTCGGCTTTAGTCTGGTCACACCTTCAGTCAATAGGGCTGTGATCGATTGGTCACCGGCGTCAAGTCGCGGCCTCGCCATGGGAATTTCACAGTCAGGAGGCTGTGTTGGCGCTGTTCTGGGAGCAGCATTACTGCCGCAGCTAGCCGTTGGAATGGGCTGGCGGGGCGCGGTCGTGGTAGGAGGTCTGCTCGGCATCGTTACATCCTTGTTCTTGTGGTTTTTTTACCGTGAGCGGGGAACAGCTCCGCACACCAGGCGCGCCTTTGATTTTAGTGCGGTCAAAAGACTAGTGAAGAACCGGCGCCTGCTTTTTGTGTGCCTCTTAGGGATAGGCTTTGGCAGTGTGAACAGTTCACTGCTTACGCATCTTGCTGTCTTTCTTAATCAAGATCTAGGCCTTGACAAGACGGTGGCCGGTTTGGGACTAAGCGCCCTCTACCTTGGGGGCATCACTGGTCGCTTGGGCTGGGGCTGGGTTGGTGATCGCCTCCTGAAGGGCAGCAGCAGGCGGATGCTCTTTATCATCTGCATGATCAACGTGCTGATGGCCGGATTGTTTGCTGGGTTCACAGAGAACGTTGTGCTCCCCACGGCTCTGGTGCTGTTTTTGGTGTTTCTATGGGGGACGACGGCAGTGGGGTGGATTACCTCGTTTTTTACCGCGATTGGGCAGCTAGTGGACCAGGAAAGCACTGGGACAGCAACAGGGTTGTCCTTGATCTTTGTCCGCGCCGGTGTGGTTGTTAGCCCTCCCCTCTTGGGGTACTTGGCCGACGTTCACGGGAGCTACGAGCTCAGTTGGGTGTTTTTGGGTGGGTTGGTATTGATTTTGGCCTGTTGTTTTTACTGGCTAACTGCGCCGTATGAGCGCGCAAGCTATAAGGAGGGAGCATGATTGAAGCCAAAAGTATTGTTTGCTTGCCGGGTAGAAGATGAGGCGGCGAAACGGCGGATGGAGGAGTATGCGGAAATTGTTGAGATTGAGACCGCTGATCCCCGAGTTTTGCTGGACCACGTGCCGACCATGACGGGGCTTATTGTCCCTTATACCAATGAGAAATTGATCACCAAAGAAGTGCTAGACAAGGGAGTCCACCTCAAATTGGTGGGAACCACCTATGGTGGAACTCGGCAAAATGTTGAGGACGAGTATGCTTTGGAAAAAGGACTCACAGTGATTCATACTGGAGGTTCTCGGCCTCGTCCCATGGCAGAATACACTTTGGGGCTAGTGCTGAGTTCTCTGTTACAGATCCACAATTATCATCATTACATGCGCAGCGGAGAGGCTTGGCCCCGGTTTAAATACGGGCGGACACGGATCTTGCACCGACGCAAGGTTGGCGTGATCGGTTGTGGCCTGATCGGACGCGGCATAATCGAGCTCTTTAGGAATTTTACCGATGAAATTTATGTGCGCTCCAATCACCTCAGTGCAGAACAGGCAGAGGAGATGGGCGTCACAAAACTCGAGCTCAATGAGATCTTCCGGGAATGCGAGATCATCATCCTAGCAGGAGGGTATACACCTGAGACGCACCACATGATTGGACAAGAGCAATTTGATCAGATGCAAGAGGAAGCACTTTTTGTTAATATCGCCCGCGGCAAGATGGTGGACGAACAAGCGATGATTGCGGCAGTGAACAGCAAACCCATTTACTTGGCTTTGGATGTGTTCGAGGAGGAACCGCTGCCGGCCGACAGCCCCTTGCGCCAGAGCGACCAGGTGCTCTTAACACCACATCGTGCCAACAACCCTCGGGAGTTTGAGGATCGGTGGCAGTGCCTTGCTGATGAGTTGGAGCTTTTCTTTACAGGAAAGCGGCCTTCCTCTGCGTTGACATTAAACAGGGCCAGAGCTATGAGTTCGTCATAATTTAAGGTTGGAGGAGCGGCAGGATATGAGTATTTTCATGACAGAGCATGAATTGACAGCAATCGAGCAGGCAAAAAAGGATGCTAAGTATCTCAACTTGTACTGGGGCATGGTGAATCGAGTGAAACGATATAGCGAGGCTCCGGGACTGTCCAACTCCCTTACGACCACAGAGTGGTGGCACCATGCAACGGAGTATTTAACCGAGGCGGCCTGGGTGTGCAGGGTTCAACCGGATCGGTCTGTGCAGAGCTGGCTGCGTTCTGCAACCTTAGAGTTGGTGCGCAGATCGGAGGATGACTGGGTGGGACCGTTCTTTCGGGATCATGCCAAGAATCCTCCGCAGGGTCACTTGGAAACAGCACATTTGTCCATCGCGGTTGCCATCGTGCTGGATTTGGTTCCAGAAATCTTTACAGATGCTGAGATTGCGGAGATTAGGGAAAAACTGCAAAATACGGCGATACCTCTTTGTTTGCGCTGGATTGAGAACAATCGGCACTTAGCGAATTGGCGCAGTATTTTGCTGGCAGGAGCCACAGTAGCAGCAGCGGTGCTGAACGATGGGGATACGCTGGCAGCGATGCGCCGGGAGTATGAGTTCTGTCTCCAGGGAGTTCAGCCCGATGGATCCTACAGTGAATCCCTGCAGTACAGCAACTACTGCTACTTTGGCCTGATGTTGAGTTATGAAAGCCTGATTCGCAGGCAGCCTAAGTTGCAGGAGGAACTGGCCATACCCTATGCCCAGGGAGTAAAGTGGTTTGTGCACAGCTTTTTTTATAACAAGCCTCTTTCCGGATGGGGTGCCTATCCCATGCCCCGCTCAGCCAACTTCAATGACAGTGCAGCCATCTTCGGAGCCGATGGTGACCTCTTAGCGCACATTGCCGTGCGCGCCCAGGCAGATCTGCCGCAAGAAGCGGGTCTTGCTCGCTGGATGTTCGATCAGCTTTGGGGTGAATATCCTGCCCAGGGACCCTTCGATCTGAATTCCTTTGGCATGGTCAATCGCTACAGTTTCCTGACCATGATCCTATATCCGCTAGCAGCGCAAGCCCTGTCGCCGCAAGAGTTGGATATGCCAGAGTACGCCCATTTCAGCAATGGTCAGTGCCTGGCTAGAAATGACTGGACCGATGGCAAGACGATCTTGGCGTTCAGTGGGATCAAAGATCCCCTCTATGGACCGGGGCACCAGCATGCCGACTTGAACAGTCTGATCTTGGTCCATAACAAGGAAAGGCTTTTGGCTGATCCCGGTCACACCTGCTATCGGACGTATGTCCATGGCAATGAGACGGAGACGAGGCTCCATAATACCTGTACCTTTAGATTGGGCGAACAGGATGCGCTGCAGGAAAACGCGTTGAAATCAGCGGTGCTGCAGCAGGTGACAAGTGGACAAAGGAGAATTTCTGCATCGCGAGAACTAGCTGCCCCCGTGGAACGGGCCGGAAAGCATTTGTTGGCCGCCCGAATCGATGATGTAACAGTATTTGGGGCCGATGCGGGAGCCGCGTATGCTAACCCCCTGGAGAAATTTGAACGATTCTGCATCATGTGCGGCGAGCACGCCTTGTTTGTTGTTGATAGAATTACCGCTGCTCAGCCCGTGCTTACCTGTTGGAACTGGCTCCTGAACAACAGGGATGGACAGCTGGAGTACAAACTGATGTATCCAGATAAGATTGTTGCCAGGCGCGGCAATGCTGGCATGAAGCTGTTTCACTTTGGCGATGCCAGTCTTTCCGGCCCGGTATACAGCCATATCCATGATGCCTACCATCCCCTGCCGCAGCAGCTAGGTGAAGGGGCGCCAGGAAGCGGCCTGCAGTTTACCTGGACGGATTCTGCACCACGAAGCTCCTTCGTGCGGGTACACGGAATTGCTTTGGATACCTATGGCATGGTGGCCCGCTGGCACTTGAGGCAGGATGACAACGGATCGATCAATATCGAAGGACCAGATGGATGCTGCAACTGGCAGTTGAGCATCAACGAGGATAGCTTCGCGGTCCGTGAGACGGTGGGCACACGCAGCTATGGGATTCGCGAGACGAATGGAGTTTGGAGGATGGAAAAATGACAGAGAACATGTTTACCGGTGTCGATCATGTGGGCTTAGCGGCCCAGGACGTGGAGAAGTTAACCGAATGGTATTGCCAAGTCTTAGGCTATGAAAAGGTCCATTACCATGAAAAAGGGGTCTGGATGATCAGAGCTCAAGATGGGACCATGATCGAGGTCATGCCCTGTGACGACACCAAGCGCCCAGAGCGGACAACCTGGACGCCGGGGTGGTCACACCTGGTCTTGCGTGTTGCGGATATGGAAAAGGCTTGCGCCTATTTAGAGAGCAAAGGTGTGGAATTTGCCAATGAGATCATTAATGCCATCGGCGGGGGCAAAGTGAGAAACTTCTATGATCCAGAAGGCAATATGCTGCAGATTGCGTGGCGGGAGAGCAAGTGACCGTTGTGTCAAGATAGCGGAATAAGGTGAGACGGATGAATGTATTGATAAACCGCACCCGATCCTTGCCTGTGGCCGACCGTTGGTGTGTCCACAGTTACTATACCCTGTGCCCCTATGCGCCGGACGATTCCGGGCGTTTGCTGCTGGCCGGGGTCGATCTGGAAACAAACCAGGGCGAAGTGATCATGATGTCAGCGCAAGGCGAGGTTCTGGATACCTTTGGTGAACATACAGTTAATACCGGGTTCTTTCACACAGGCTTCTGGCAGACTTGGAGTCCTGACGCCAGCTATGTCTATTATCAGAGTGGAACACTGGCCGAACCGCAGATTACCCGCAGGGAACTGGCGACTAAGAGCGAAATAACTGTCCCAGGGGATATGGAGGGGGCTCCGCCCTTTGGGGAACCCATTGTTTCTGGTCTCATGGGTATGCTCTATGCCGCGGGTTATGGAGATGGCAAGTATACTCCGGAAACAGCCCCGATGCCCTTTCAGCAGCGGGAGGACCATGGCCTCTTTGGGTTCTCCTTCTCGCCGCCCAGTCAGAGGTTGCTGCTCTCCGTGGCTGAGGTATTGGACCGCCACCCCGATAGGGACAGACTCTTGCGCGAGGATAGGCTGATCAAAAGCCGACTGGGGACCAAGGATGGCTTAACCCTGATGACCTATTGTGTGCGCTGGAGTCCCTCAGGCGATCGGCTGCTCTTTTACTTCGGCAATCACTGCGTTGTACAGGAACGAGAAGAACCGCGCTTGGCT
Organism: Bacillota bacterium; assembly: GCA_012838305.1. GTDB lineage: Bacteria > Bacillota > Limnochordia > Darwinibacteriales > Darwinibacteriaceae > UBA5420. The sequence continues at coordinate 14,878 of DUPN01000112.1, forward strand.
TATGTGTTCACCGCGACGCGGGATCTTCAGGAGATCCATCTTGCCTTGGATCTCAGCTTTGGTCGGCGTGGTGTCCACTGGGGATGGCACCCCGATGGAGAACATCTCATTGGCTACGGGCCTGATCCACAGGCTCCCGGCCAGATTTGCTTGGCTCAGGTGCGTTATGATGGAAGCGATTACCGCAAGATCAGCTCCCATTGTAGCGGAGGGCATCCCAGTATATCGCCGGCCGACTACAATTTGCTGGTGACCGATACGGGGGGACAACCTGGCTCAGTCGACTTTATTGATCGAAGAAAAGATACCATCGTGAAGAGTTATCATTTGCCCCGTGTGTATGGGGAGAGGGAACCATTTGGCCGCAACCCCTATCGCGTCTGTCACCATCCAGTGTTTTCTGGCGATGGCCGCAAGGTCTTGGTCAACACACTGCCGCACAGACATGGGGTTTTGCAGGAGATAGAGGTAGGGGAGGCTTTGCGGTGAGTTTGTGGACCGTATTAACCAAGGGCAACAGCATCCCGAGGGGTGACAGTCCAGGGCAGAGGCTGGCGGTCTGGTGGGGTTACCGCCTCGCTAACAGGCACAAGAATGTCACGGTTGCCAAGAGTGCAAAAATTAGTCCAGAAGCTAAAATCTCCCCCCGCAACGGAGCGATCAAAATCGGCGAGAATTGCAGCATTGCCTTGGGAGCCATTGTTCAGGGCAATGTGACCATCGGGGAGAACAGTTCGATTCAAGCCTACACCATTTTGGTGGGTTACGGTGACCCGCAGGACGATCAAGGTAGAATCAGCATCGGAAACGGTGTGCGCATTGCCCCGCAAGTGATGATGATCGCAGCCAATCACGTCTTCCGCGATCCCGATCGGCCCATTCATGGACAGGGTATAGAATTTGGCCCAATCGTAATTGAGGATGATGTTTGGATTGGAGGCCGAGCGAATATCATGGCTGGGGTAACCATTGGCAAAGGCTCAGTGATTGGGGCTGGTGCTGTGGTCACGCGCGATATCCCCCCCTACAGTGTTGCAGTGGGAGTACCCGCCAAGGTAATCAAAACCAGACGATAGTCTTCTTTTGTGGCTAGCCATTAGCGCTTGATAAAGTCGGAGGGATTGGCACAGGTTATTTTCTTAAAAAGCCTGCTGAAGTAGTAGATGTTGTTGAAACCGACGGTTTTGGCTGCCTCAGTAACATTACATTTGCCACTTAGGATCAAGTCTCTTGCCTTGGAGATCTTGATCCTATTTTTGTACTGGGTAACGGTAAGCCCAGTAACTCGTTTGAAAAGATTTCTAAAGTACGATGGGCTAATATCGGCCAACTCCGCTAGCTCCTCAATAGAGTATGACTCCATATAGTTCTCTTCCATAAGGTTGATGATTTTCTCAATCTTGCTGGAATGGGGAATGTTCAGCTCGGAGAAGTGTATTTCGCGGATCATCAAGTAGAGGATTTCCGAAATAATGCTGCGGCACTTGATGAGAAAGCCCGGTTTCTTCCCTGTCCAGAGGTGATCGAGTTCCCGAAATAAGGTGGCAAACTGGATCTTCGTAGAATCGGGAAAGACGTTGGGAATTTCATAGAACCACCTCTCAGAGGTTGCATTGCCAAAGGAGGTCTTAAAGACAACGTAGATGAAATGCCAGGGATGTTCCTTATCCGATGATGCGGATCGAATCTTGCCGCGGGGGAAGAACAGCAAATCGCCTTGTTTGATGTGATACGTTGACCCGTCCAACAGATAAGAAGACTTTCCTGATAAGACAAAGGCCAGGATATGATAATCGTTATTGGTGTAATCTTCTAGGTACCACTCCGCATTCGGCTTCTTGTCCAGGACATAACAAATTTCCGTTACCACAAAATCGTAGTTATCGTGATCATTCATTTGCATCACTTGCATACGGATCCCCCTTATAGCCATTGCTTCAAAAAGGCAGTAACAGCGCATTTTCTTTGCATCGACAAGACACTTTGTGTAAATACCGATCTGTGACCAATCGGTCATTTGTGTAAATATTAATCGGATTGTTCATTGAAATCGATTTGTTTATCATGTAACGTTATTTCGAGAAATGCCTAGTAGCAACTAAAAAACTTTTCAAGTTGGAGATGATCAATGCACCAAGAGTTGTTTGCCAGACGCCAAAGTGGCATACAGTGGTTAATCCCGCGCCTTCATGTCCTATCCCCATCGCCCTCGTTCCGTTCGTTCTCGGACAGTCCTATCCTTGCCAGCGGCTGGTTTCACCAAAATAAGGGCGCTGCCAAGGGTAAAACGGGAACAGTAACGGATTTTCTCGTCTATTATACAAAACGCTTTGTGTAAATGTCAAATTAGGATCAAAAAGTCATTGTGTGTAAATATTTGTCGGATAGTGAATTGAAGTACACCGGTCTGTGATGTAAACTAATTTCAAAAGTTGCTGAGCAAATGCTATACCGTTTGCTGGAAATCATGAACACAATGGAGGAGATGAATGATGAATTTAGAGATTCTGGAAGAGGCCAGGATGAACAGGAAACCTTGTCCCCTGCCAATCAGTGAGAAAGAGCTTTGTGATAGATATGAAAAAGTCTACACAGGAGCAGTTAATGATGTATTGAGGGATATGGGTTACCTATATCAAACGCTGCCATCCACCATATTGCCATTACGCGAGGAGATGACAGTGGCAGGTGTTGCCTTTACGATTAAGGGCTCCAAGAATCTGATCATCCGCAACGAAATGGAAGAGCGGGCGGAGATGCTCGAGGCCATTCATGAGAACGCGATTTGTGTTTGGGATACCAGCGAAGATGATGAATCTGCTCAGTGGGGCGAGGTTATGACCATGGCCTCCATCCGCCGTGGATGTCGGGGTGCTGTTGTTGACGGCGGTGTCCGCGATACGAAAACCGTATTAGAACTAGGTTTTCCTGTGTTCTGCAAGTATCGGACGAACAATGGAATGGGCGGCCGCTTCCGCATGGTAGCATACCAAGTTCCTGTGCAGATAGGACGTGTGGAGATTCACCCAGGTGATATCGTCTTTGGCGATATTGACGGAGTTATCGTTATTCCACGTGACATAGCCTATGAGGTTCTAGTCAAGTCGGAGGAGGTAAGGGAAAAAGAGGTCGACATTAAGCAATGGGTAACGGATGGCATGCCACCGACTGAAGTTGTAAAACGAGGCGGTTACTTCTAAAGGAGGATTTGCAGATGATGAAAGCGGCCGTATTAACAGAGTGGAAGAACCTTGAGCTCAAAGATGTGCCTGTTCCAGAGATTGGTGACGGGGAGTGCTTGATTAAAGTAAGCTACGCCGGTATCTGTGGTTCCGATTTGGTTATCTATAATGGCAATCATCCTACGGCGCAGGCACCCGTCATTTTGAGCCACGAGTTTACAGGTGTGGTGGAAAAGGTGGGCCCCAACAATCCAAACGGGATTCAGGTGGGAGACAGAGTTGTTGCCGAACCATTGATCAGCTGCGGAGTGTGTGAGGCTTGTACAGAGGGTCATTGGCATGTATGCAGATCCCTGAAATTGCTGGGAATCCACACAGACGGTGGTTTTGCTGAGTATGTCAAGGTAGACACAAATAAGGTTGTCAAGATCAGTGATGTCCTCACCGATACGATCGCTGCCCTGGCTGAACCGTTTGCTGTGGGCTTTCACATCAATGAACGGGGCGGCACAAGAAATGGCGACAGCGTGTTCATCGTTGGCGGCGGTCCCATTGGTTTGGTTGCCGGTATCGTGGCACAAATCTGCGGAGCTGCTCAGGTGGTCTTCTCCGAACTCAATCCAGCGAGAGTCGAACTGATCAAGTCCCTTGGGTTTACAGTGATCAATCCGGCCAATGAGGATGTTACCGCTCGGGTCAACGAGCTGACGAATGGTGAGGGATTCGATGTAGTTCTTGAGGTGTCCGGTTCGCAAGGAGGAGTGCTCTTGGCGACCGATGTCTGCAAGATCAGAGGAACAATTGTAGTGGCTGGTTTTCCTGGCCAGCCGCCAAAAACCGATTTGCTGAAAGTCATCTTTAAAGAGCTCAGCATCGTCGGCAGCCGGGTTTACACCTTGAATAACTTCAGGAAAACGGTGAAGATGCTGGAGAACATCGTCCGAGAAGGACGCTTCGATTTGGACAAGCTGATCAGTGACATTTTTGATATCGCAGATTTGGAAAAAGGTTTGCAGATGATGGCCACAGGCCAGAATCTCAGTAAGATTCTGATTAAACAATAGACGTAGAAGAAAGGGGTATGGTAATGCGAGATTTGCAGGGTAAGGTTGTTGTGGTGCCAGGAGCCAGTGGAGGGGTTGGTCAGGCGGTATGCAAGTACCTGGCTAACGAAGGATGTAAATTGGTGATCGGTTCTAACCAACCAGACATGCTTCAGGAGTTAGTCGCAGCTTTGGAAGCTGATAATGCTACATTTGTAAGCCAGGAACTGGACGTAACCGATGAACAGCAAGTGGCTGCTTTTCTGAAACTAGCCATGGACAGCTTCGGGCAGGTAGACATCCTTCTGAATCTCCCAGGCCTTTCCATTACAGGCCCCATCGCAGAGATGGACTTAGCCAATTACAGAAAGATCATGGATGTCAACCTTATGGGCAGTTTCCTCTGTGCAAAGCACTTCGTCGCCATGGCAAAGGACGGCGGCCAGATCATCAACATCGGTTCAATGGCTGCGAAACGTGCCAATCCCAATGCTCCCATGTATTGCACAGCCAAGGCGGCAGTGAACATGTTTTCCGACGGACTTGCGCTTCAGGTCAAGGAGAAAGATATTCGCGTAACAGTCCTGAATCCCGGTCCCATTGACAGCACCTTCTGGGGCGATCGCCAAGTACCGCGGGAGAAGTTCATGAAGCCTGCTGATGTGGCCGAAGTCATCCTGTTTATCTTGAAGATGGATGAGCGAATCGTCTTCCACGAAGTGAACTTTGAGTCGTTCTTGTTTATTAAAGGGTAGAAGATATCTCCATTTGGAGCGAGGAACGGATAGACGATGCACTTACTCTAAGAAAAAGGATGTGGTAACGAAAAAACAGAGGATGGAGAGGTTGTGTCAGTCGAAATTCGCTATTTCAAGGAGGATGATGATGAAGCTTAGAACGTTATGGGCCATGCTGCTCACACTGATACTGACGTTGTCGTTAGGGCTTACTGCCCTAGCTGCTGGTGAAGCCCCAATGCTTAAAGCTCTGGTTGAAGCCGGTAAGCTGCCGCCTGTAGAAGAACGTTTGCCAGAGAACCCAATGGTTATCGAACCCGTTTCGGAGATCGGTACCTACGGTGGTACATGGCGTCATGCCTATACTGGAATGGGTGATACCCCCGCTTTTGATAAAATGGGGCACACTGGTTTGGTAATTTACTCCATGGACGGCAGTGAAGTAATTCCCGGTCTCGCCGAGAAGTACGAAGTGTCCGAAGATGGCATGACGTACACATTCTACTTGCGCAAGGGACTTAAGTGGTCTGATGGAGTAGAGTATACCGCAGATGACGTAGAATTCTGGTACCTACACGAAGTCATGAACAAGGATCTGAACCCCGGCCTTGTGGCCCGATTTGCTGTGAATGACATGCCAATCGAGTTCACCAAGATCGACGATTACACGGTGCAGTTCGTGCTGCCTGGTCCTTCCGCCGTGTTCTTGGAGAATTTGGCACACTATGGAGATCATGGTATACCGAAACACTATCTGTCACAGTTCCATCCGGAATTCGTTGATCCCGAAGAGCTTAAGGCCAGAGCAGACCAGCAAGGGTTTGACAACTGGATGATGTACTTTGGCGATCGCAATGACATCTTCTCCAATATGGATCGTCCCACCATGCGGCCCTGGATGCTCGTCTCTAAGCTAGGTGACCAGGTTTATACTCTGGAAAGAAATCCGTATTTCTGGCAGGTTGATCCTGAGGGGAATCAGCTTCCCTATATCGATAAGATTGACAACTATCTCATGAGTGATCCCCAAACCATTTTGATGAGTGTCGTTGCCGGAGAGATCGACTTCATGGTCCGCAACGTAAGTTTTGTCGACTACCCATTCTTGATGGAAAACCGCGAGAGAGGGAACTACGAAGTTTACCTGTGGCCAATGGCTGTCGGTTCGGGCTGGGCCTTTATGCCTAACATGAACCACAAAGATCCCGTCCTGCGCGAGATTTTTGAGGACATACGCTTCCGGACAGCTCTCTCCATTGGTATCAACCGTGATGAGATCAATGAGATGGTGTATTATGGCCGAGGGAAACCCCGGGCAGCTACAGTTGTCCCAGAATGTCCCTTCTGGGAAGAAGATCTGGAGGACTACGCTGCTGAATACGATGTGGCCAGAGCCAATGCTCTCCTCGATGAAATGGGCTTGGAGCGCGGCAGTGACGGTATTCGCCGCCGGCCAGATGGTAAGCGTTTGGAAATTACCCTTGTTACCCTTGATATGCAGAACTATGGCAGCTGGGTAGACATTGTGGAGATGAGTGCTGCTGATTGGGAGAAGTTAGGTATTGACATTGAAATCCACGTTCCTGACCGTGCTCTCTTGGAGCAAAGATGGGCCGCTGGCGACTTCGATATCGGCGGTTGGGCCTGGGGTCGTGGCTTGACGCCTCTGACCGCACCAAAATTCGTCTTCCCCAGTGACAGTCTCTGGAATCCTGGTCCGCTTTACGGCCAATGGTATGAAAGCGGTGGAGCACGTGGTGAGGAGCCGCTAGTGGGATCCGACGTTCGGCGAGCGATGGAACTCTATGGTGACTATGTAAGTGAACCTCGTCCCGATGAACGCCTCAGAATCGGTAAAGAACTCATTCGGTTGAGCACTGAAAGTCTCTGGAGTATTGGTACCATCGGTGAGATTCCATCACCCATTATCGTGAGCAACCGGCTACGTAATGTCCCTGAGACTATTCTTAACGAGCACATCTTGCAGACGCCGACCAATGCAAGACCGCAGCAATTCTTCTTTGCTGACTAGGCTAGCTTGTGCGGTAACTTTCCCGGTTCTCTCCGGGAAAGTTACCCTCTTTGTCGGGCACTTGAAAGAAGGAGGAACCATATGCTCAGTTACATCATCAAACGATTAATCTATATGGTTTTCACGATAGCATTTATTTCTGTTGTTTCCTTTATCGTAATCCAGCTTCCCCCTGGGGACTACCTCACAACGATGATTTCCCAGATGGAGGCCCAAGGTGATGTTGTGTCCGCAGAGCTAGAAGCAGCTTTGCGCGTGAGATATGGACTCGATCAACCGATGCACAAACAGTATTTTACTTGGGTGACTAGGATTCTCACGAGGCTGGACTTTGGGTATTCCTTTGCCTACAATCAGCCTGTGCGTAACCTGCTTGGAGATAGGTTGCTGATGACCATGGCGGTTAGCGCTTCGGCCATGCTCTTCGCCTGGATTGTTGCGTTTCCAATCGGCATTATTTCCGCTGTGAAGCAATACTCCCTATTTGATTATTTTTCTACATTTTTAGGCTTCCTGGGGATGGCTACACCGAGCTTCCTATTGGCACTAGTACTATTGTGGGTGTGTTATCAGGTGTTTGGCACCAATGCTTCGGGGCTGTTTTCGCAAGAATTTATCAATGCTCCCTGGAGCATGGCCCGGGTAGGGGATATGTTGAGCCGGATCTGGCTGCCCATGATCGTCGGTGGTTTCCAGAGTGCAGCAGGTTTGATTCGTACCTTGCGTGCGAACATGCTGGATGAGTTGAGAAAACCCTATGTGACCACAGCAAAGGCCAAGGGTTTGGCCAATGCGTTCTTGATCATCAAGTATCCTGTCAGGATTGCCATTAATCCATTTCTCAGTTCTGTTGCCTGGATGTTTCCGCAGCTCATCAGCGGAATGTCCATAACAGGTATTGTGTTAAACCTGCCGACATTGGGTCCTCTCTTGTTGAACTCACTGCAGAATCAAGACATGTATTTGGCAGGCTCTGTGGTCCTGATCCTCAGTGTGCTTACAGTTACAGGCACACTGGTATCCGATTTGCTCTTGGCCTGGGTGGATCCTCGGATCCGTTATCAATAGTGTGGGAGGTGAAAAGCTGTGGAGAGACAAATGATTGAGGATAATTTCGAATTGGAATTTGAAGCGGATCCGAACGATGCGATCTATAATGCATCGCACTGGAAGCTGATGTGGATGCGTTTTCGCAAGCATAAGTTAGCCATGATCGGTGTTGTGATCGTCATTTTCATGTATACTTTGGCCCTTTTCGCGGAGTTTATTGCTCCTAATGATCCGAATTTCACGAGCAGTCAGTATTCCTATCGCCCGCCTCAGCGGATTCGGATCATTGACAGTGAGAAGAACTGGCATTGGCCCTTCGTCTATGGGTTGAAGCAGGCGCGCGATCCCGTCACACTTCGTCTGAACTATGTGGAAGACACTAGCGTTCGCGTCCCCATCAGTCTGTTTGTGCGGGGCAGCGAGTACACCGCGTGGGGAAGGGTTGAAGGTAATCTGCACTTGTTTGGCACCAAGGATGGTCCATGGTTCCCCTTGGGAACAGATCGACTGGGGCGCTGCATCCTTTCACGGATCATATATGGTGCACGCATTTCTACGACCATCGGTTTGGTCGGTGTCCTTTTGAGTTTTGTTTTTGGTTTAATCCTTGGCGGTATTTCCGGCTTTTATGGAGGGGCCGTGGACATTGTGGTCCAGCGGATCACGGAGTTCCTGAGCTCCATGCCGCAAATTCCATTGTGGATGGCCTTAAGTGCTGCCCTCCCAGCAAATCTGCCGCCCCTGCAGATGTATTTCGGGATTACGATCATTTTGTCTCTGTTCGCTTGGACGGGATTAGCCCGTGTTGTTCGAGGGAAGTTCTTGTCCCTGCGTCAAGAGGACTTCGTGATGGCTGCAACATTGTCTGGAACGAGCAATGCCAAGATTATCCGGCGCCACTTGATTCCCACCTTTACCAGCCACATTATTGCCCAGATTACCTTGTCAATACCAGCGATGATCATTGGGGAGACCTCCTTGAGCTTTATCGGCGTTGGGCTGCGGCCGCCTACCATCAGCTGGGGAGTGCTGCTGCGAGAAGCGCAGAACCTCCGGACCATATCGCAAGCACCATGGCTGTTAATACCGGGCCTGTTCATCATAGCAACGGTTTTGGCATTCAACTTTATGGGGGATGGATTACGAGATGCGGCGGATCCATATTCGCAGTGATCGTTGGGATATCTGAGAAGGTGGTGCGCAAATGAACAAGGATAACAACATTATTCTTGAAGTCCGGAACTTGGATGTTAAGTTCTTTCAGGATATTGGTACTGTCAATGCAGTGAACGGAGCTACGTTTCAGCTCCCCGAAGGGAAAAGCATTGGTATCGTTGGTGAAAGCGGATGTGGCAAGACGATTACAGCGTACTCTACGATTGGTTTGCTGCCACCCGGCGGTAAGATTACGAATGGCGAGATTCTCTACACGCAGCGGGATGGATCCGTGGTGGATACGGCCCAATTGCGCAAAGATGGTAAGGAGATTCGGAGCATCAGGGGACGGGATATCTCCATGATTTTCCAGGAACCAATGACAGCTCTGAGCCCAGTGCATACCATTTACAATCAACTTTCGGAAATGATTCGGCTCCATCTTGATTTGAATGAAAAAGAGATCCGGGAACGGTCCATCGAGCTCTTGCAGATGGTAGGTATTCCCGCAGCCGACAAGCGGATCGATGAGTATGTCTTTCAGTTAAGCGGCGGAATGCGCCAACGCGTCATGATTGCCATGGCTTTAGCGTCCTATCCTAGGATTCTCATAGCCGATGAGCCCACCACAGCGCTGGATGTGACGATCCAGGCACAGGTGTTGAAGGTGATCAAGGACTTGCAGGAGAAGTTGAGTTTGTCCCTGATCCTAATCACGCATGATCTGGGGGTCGTCGCCCACATGGTTGATTATGTGTATGTGATGTACCTGGGCCGCATGGTTGAGTCCGGGCCCGTCGACCAGCTTTTGGTGGAGCCGCTGCACCCCTATACTAAGGGTTTGCTGCGCTCCATTCCCCGTGTGCGCGGTGAGCGCCAGGATCGGATCGATTCCATTCCAGGAACGGTTCCTGACGCGTATTTTCTCCCACAAGGCTGTCCATTCCATTCTCGCTGCAATGAGCTGGTTGGTGAGATCTGCAAAAAGGAGGCGCCCGAGAGAGTGTGTGTAGGTTCCGAGCACTATGTAAGCTGCCACATCTACTCTGGAAGCGTTAACGAAGGTGGTGCTATCGATGGGTAATATGGACATTGCCCCAGACCTGATTCTAGATGTTAAGGGCCTTACCAAGCATTTCCCCATTGAACGCGGTTTCCTAAAGAAGGTTGTGGGCCATGTTCGAGCGGTCAGCGATGTGAGCTTCTCGGTGAAGAAGGGCGAAACCTTAGGTTTAGTTGGTGAGAGTGGGTGTGGCAAGACAACCACAGCGCGGATGATCATGAAGGCTGTGGAGCCTACCGCGGGTAGTGTGCGATTTCGGACGGATCAAGGAGTCGTGGATATGGCCAAGGTCGATCGCAGGGAGCTCAAGGCGATTCGACGCGATATGCAAATGATCTTCCAAGATCCCTATTCCTCCCTAAATCCACGCATGACGGTGCAGGAGATTGTCGGTGAGCCCCTTGGCAATTACGGTTATTCTGCGGAGGAGAGCAAGAAGCGAGTTCAGGAACTGCTGGCCTTGGTAGGGTTAAACCCGAAGTATCTGAGCCGCTATCCCCATGCTTTTAGCGGTGGACAAAGGCAACGTCTCGGCATCGCCAGAGCGCTGGCCCTTGATCCCAGTTTGATTGTCTGTGATGAACCCGTCTCGGCTTTGGATGTCTCTGTTCAGGCTCAAATTCTGAACCTGCTCAAGGACCTGCAAGACGAATTAGGGCTGACCTACCTGTTTATTGCCCACGATTTGAGCGTTATTCGCCATATTTGCGATCGGGTGGCGGTCATGTATTTCGGTAGGATCGTTGAATTAGCGGATACAGATATCCTCTTTAATAATCCACTGCATCCTTATACGAAGGCGCTGTTAAGGGCTGTTCCTGATCCAGATCCGAGAGAAGAGTGGTTGGGTGGAGTAATCTGCGGGGAAATCCCCGATCCAACCAAAGAGATGGTGGGTTGTTCCTTTTCCCCGCGTTGTGCCTATGTTCAGAAGCAGTGTGAGCAGATCTGTCCGCAGCTCATCGATGTGGCTACACAGGGAGAACAGACCCACCAGGTGGCTTGCCACCTCGTAGCTGAGGCGACGGGTTTGCGGAAAGAAGCCTAGATCAAACCGGAATTTGCCCTAAGCGGCCCTTGGACTTTTGGGTAGAATCTTTTATGAATATGGGGGCGTGGCCGGAGGCACAGTTTGTAGATGGTCCTGGTGACCAGAGCAGTGCCCACGGCTGCCACCCTAATTTGTTGATCTCCCTTTACTGCAGCACAAAGATGGAGGTCTTATTCATTACATACTTCATAAGGGGGAGCTTGAATGCACATTGTAGTTTGCATTAAACAAGTGCCGGAAACACGGGATGTGGCTGTAGACGAAGAAACGGGCGTATTGTTACGTGATGGAGTTAAGAGCATTATGAATCCCTTTGATTTGTATGCCCTGGAAGCAGCACTCCGCCTCAAAGAAGAGCGTGGGGGCAGTGTGAGCGTTATCTCCATGGGTCCGCCGCAAGCGGAAGCCGTGATTCGTGAGGCGTACATGATGGGGGCCGATCGAGGCTATCTGCTGACGGATCGTGCCTTTGCCGGGGCCGACACTCTGGCCACCGCATTTACCCTAGCCCAAGGCATAGACAAAATCGGTGAGGCGGATCTCATTGTTTGTGGACTGCAGACAACCGATGGTGATACTGCTCAAGTGGGACCAGGAATAGCCGAAATGCTGAGGATTCCCCATGAATCCAATGTGATTGCGATCACAGGCGTTACAGATTCCGGATTACGACTGGAACGGGATAGCGGAGATTCCTTGGATACGGTGGATGTCGCCTTCCCATGTCTAATTACGGTAACCAAGGCCATTGGTGAGCCGCGTCTTTTATCGTTTAGGCGCAAATTGGAGACAGCGGACTATCCCGTCGTTTACTGGTCATTAGGGGATTTGGGCGAGAATGAGGATTCTTTGTATGGGCTCAAGGGATCGCCTACGCAAGTGGAAAGGATTTTCTCTCCACCCACCCAGTCCGATCAGGAGATGTGGCGGGGCAGCGGAAGCGAACTGGCCCAAAGGCTTCTTAGTAAGTTAAGTGACCTGCGTTTTGTGGGAGGAATGCGTCATGATTAAAGTTAACCACAGCCTCTGTACACTCTGTGAAATATGCGTAGGGGTTTGCCCCTTTTCCGCCCTGATGCGCGAAGACGACAAAATCGTCGTGCTCGATACTTGCCGTCTCTGTAAAATTTGTCTAAAGCACTGCCCAGAAAATGCTCTGTCCCTTGAAGTGACGGCCTCCCGTTCAGAGCACAACCTCGCTGATTACAGCGGTGTTCTTGTAGTGGCCGAATGCAGCGGTGATAGCGTCCATCCAGTCACCTATGAACTGATTGGCAAGGGAAGGGAATTGGCAGATAAGGCGGGGGAAAAGCTCTCTTGCGTTGTCATTGGACATGATATCGCGGACATTTGTGACCAACTGCTGGAGTATGGTGTCGATCGCTGTTATGCTGTGGACTATCCTGAACTGGCCCAGATGCGGGTAGAGCCGTACACCAATGCCTTAGAAGAGGTCAGCTTGAAGATCAAGCCTTCGATCGTGCTCTTGGCGGCCACGCCGACGGGCAGAACACTGGCGCCGCGTTTAGCTACGAGATTGCGGACGGGGCTGACTGCGGACTGCACGACTCTTGAGGTCAGGAATGGTTCGGAGTTGGTGCAAATCAGGCCTGCCTTTGGTGGGAATATTATGGCCCAGATTGTGACGCCGAAGCATCGTCCCCAGCTTGCAACCATGCGTTATAAAGTGATGGAGCCAGCTGTCAAAGAACGGAAACCGGATGCCAGAGTGGAGACGCTGCAGCTGTTGGCTAATCAACTGGAGTCCAAGGCTCAAGTGGTGAAATCACGCCGTAAGCCTCCTGAGGAAAGCATATCCGATGCCGAAATCATCGTCGCTGCCGGCAGGGGCGTCCGTTCAGAGCAGAGTCTGGCGATGGTTGCTGAACTAGCAGCCCTCCTCGGCGGGCAACTGGGCGTAACTCGGCCCCTTGTGGAAAACGGCTGGGCCGACTATACGCGCCAAATTGGCTTAAGCGGGAGAACTGTTCGGCCGAAACTCTTGATCACCTGCGGGATCTCAGGTGCCGTGCAGTTCACAGCCAGCATCACCGGTGCAGAGACAGTGGTCGCCATAAACTCTGACGAGAATGCCCCGATCTTTAAGAACGCCCATTACGGACTGGTGGGGGACTTAAACGAAATCGTACCGGCCTTGATCGATGGGCTGAGGGAGGTTTAGATGATGGAATTCACACGGTTAACGGAGGAGCATATTGCAGATCTTAAACGCTTGATTGAACCGGATCGCGTGTTTTGGAGGGATGAAATCAATCCCGACTACAGCCACGATGAACTATCACTCGAACACCACTTTCCGGAGGCGGTGGTTGAACCGCTGAATACCAAGGAAGTCCAGGACGTTTTGGCCTATTGTTATGCCAAGGGCCTTCCGGTTACGCCTCGGGGATCAGGTACCGGTCTTTGCGGTGGAGCGGTGGCACTATATGGCGGGGTCTTGCTTGTCACAAGTCGCATGAATCGCATTATCGAGATCGATTCCCGAAACATGATGGCCAGAGTAGAGCCGGGAGTACTCTTAATGGATTTTCAACAGGCCGTTGAGGAACAGGGTTTGTTCTATGCACCAGATCCCGGCGAAAAGACAGCCACACTTGGGGGCAATGTGAGCACCAATGCCGGCGGTATGCGGGCGATCAAGTATGGAGTGACTAGGGACC
>DUPN01000113.1 GCA_012838305.1 Bacillota bacterium
CTTTACCATTTGTGTTTCTCTCCACCCGGATCGATCAATGCTTTAAGTGGATTATAGCCTGGATCCGCCTGCGAGGGGATAAATGGATCAAAAATGTTACCAGGGAACTGCCGGAAAAAGCATCATGAGGCGATTACTCTCAGTTCCTGTTTGTTGTAAGATAAAAATACCCAAAAGGGGGGGCGGGGAGAAACCTCTTGCAAAAAACACAGTTCCGTCTGACATCTCTATCTTGTCATGATCTCACCGGCATTTCGCTGCCGGCGGCCAGAAAAAAAGCGAACATCCGTATCTCCAAATGCCCCCCATCCTGTGCCCACCTGGCAAGGCAAATCTTTAGCGTGCGCACGTCAAGCCAAACCCTCAAAGTGATGAACTGTTGCGCTTGTTTCATGGCAACACCTTCACTCCAGGAATTTGAAAGGATGAGGTCGATGTCCGAGTTATTAACATTGGCTTTCGCCGAAACTGCAAAGGATCCGGCCAAATATGCGCTGGCCGTCTACGATATGGGTGACGAGCGTTGGGTTTGTTTTCAAGACTTGTCTCGGAAAGAGTTGGCGGCAGATCAGCCTGGTTGGGATACATTTGGCATTACGGAAGCGGACTACATAGAAGACGCGAGTGACTACAGACGGGGTGTAGCTTGTTTTGGCGCCGCATTCCAAGCCTCATCTCCCAAGTGATCACAGAGGACGATCACCGGCGCTGGTTGGAGACGATTGAGGACTATGGCGTCAGAAATATTCACTACGGTTCAGAACGTCTTGGCCTGATAGGGGTTTCCATTGTAACGAAGATTGGCTTTCGCCCTCATGATAGGAAGCGTGGCCAGCACGGGTTTACCCTTGCGAGGCCCTTCTATTGGGAGGCAAGAATGGAATTCGAGGATTGCGATGGCGAACGTTGGAACTTACATTGCACGGACATACGATGGAAAACTTACCTCTGGGACAGGATTTACAAGCAGGACCAGAACGCGAAGGAAATTTGCGATCATTTGTTGACCTTTCTCAACGATGCCCATACATTCCTCGTTGTGGAAATTCATCCGCCGGATTCTCCGAAGCAAAGGCGCCGCATTCCCGGTACTTTCCGTGACCGAACAGGGCATTACGCGGTTGTAGGCGGTATCATAAGTATTCCCGATTGGCACCGGCGCATCAGCTGTTGAAGCGGGGTTCCCTGGGCAGACACATGATCTGGGTGGGCGTTAAAGCTGAGGTTGCATTGTCAAGCTCCCCGAGGCATCTTGGCCGCTATGAGCAGACTGCCTATCTGGGTTTGGGTTAGTACCCTGGCGGATGAATATGAAAAAGGGCTACGGGCATACCCCGCAGCCCAATGTCTGTCAATGGGAGGTCAGCTGCTCATCTAAGGAGTAGCCTCCTGCCTGTTCTGCAACTATTTGAAGTATAGATCATCAACCAGGGCTTGGGCAGCAACTTCCACTTCTTCATAATCTACGTCGACCATTTGATTGTATTTTGCGATGGTGCCTTCATCAATTTGTCCTAAGAGCGGTTCGATGAGTGTAACGATTTCTGGATGCTCGTCAAGCACACTGTTTGCAGCTACGAGCGCTGGATCATAGGGGGGGAAGTATTGCTGATCGTCCTGGAGAGCAACGAGGTTCATTGCTACAATTCGTCCATCGGTGGAGTATGCTACCGCAACATCCACATCCCCTGTTTGAACTGCTCGATAAATGAGACCATAGTCCATGCTTACAGCCCGGTTAAACTCGATGTCATAGGCTGCGAGAAGATCCCGATAGCCGTCACCAGCCCGCTCCCTAAAGGTCGAATCCATAGCAATTGTCAGCGAAGGACTATGCTCCTTTAGATCCGTAATGCTCTCAATACCCTGCTCTTCGGCGAAGTCTTTTTGAATTACCAAGGCGTAGGTATTATTAAAGCCGAAGGAGTCGAACCAGGTGGCGTCAAAGCGTTGATCAAATTCTTGTTGAACATATTCCTCCACCTTGCGGGCGTCTTTCCATTCATCTGTTACTTCCATGCCTAGTACGCCGGCAAACTGGGTGCCTGTATAGCTCACGTACATCTGGGCATTGCCCGAAGTTAAAGCCGCGTGGAGCAAGGTAGAACTGGAAAAGTTTCTGATGTGTTCTACCTGTAGGTCGGTGTTTTTTTCAATAATGATCTTCACAGCTTCAGCCAGAATCTGGGGTTCCGCGTAGTTTGGAGAAACGATGGTAAGTGTCTGGGCCAATGCAAAGGTACTTGCACTTAGGACCAAAAGTCCTACTAATGCAAGGGTGAACATTTTCTTTACTGCAGTAATGTTAATCAAACTCCTTTTTTTTAGTGTTCTCGGGAGATACGTAATCCCCGAGGAGTCAAGATGTTTTCGAGCCTACCAAGTACGAACTCAGCAAGCAGAGCCAAGATGGCAGCGGGGACAGCGCCTAAAAGAATGAGTTCATCGCGGACCATTCCCAGCCCCGTTACGATGAAGTCACCTAGGCCGCCTCCGCCAATCATGGCAGCGAGAGTGGCGGTTCCGATAATGATCACTGTGGCTGTACGAATTCCACCCATGATGACTGGGATGGCGATGGGCAATTCCACCATGTACAAACGTTGAAAGTAGGTCATACCCATGCCCCTGGCCGCCTGGATCACCGAGTCATCTACGCTCCGGATGCCAATATAGGTGTTGCGCAAGATTGGTAGCAGGGAGTAGAGAAAGAGAGCGACTAACGCCGGCTTTTGCCCAATCCCTAGTCCCAGCGGGATCATCAGAGCTAGCAAGGCGAGGCTGGGAATGGTTTGGAAGATATTCGCCAGGTTCATCACGGGCACTTCGATCCACTTATAGCGAGTGGCCAGTATGCCAAGGGGAATGGTCACCAGAGCAGCTAGCCCCACAGGAACAAACACGAGGACCAGATGCTCCCGGAGTGCCAGTAGGATTTCGTTTTGTCTGTCGACTAATAGTGTAAGAAAGTTCATCAACAAGGGAACAACACCTCAATTTCCGGATTACTCAGCACTTGCTTCATCCCACATTTCTACCAAACCGCGCAGTAAGGCCACACGGCTTACTAGACCGATTGGTCTTTGTTTCTTGTTTACGATACCGAGAACAGGTGTGCCATTGGCCAGGCGATGGGCTGCATCACGGATCGTAGTACTAGCGGTGATAGGCTCTTGTCCCCTGACGCTTTCCAGGCTGTTCTCGCCTTGTCTCTTCAACAACTGAATTTCGTTAGCGGTGACTATCCCATGGAAGTTCCGGGAGTCGTCAACGATCACTGCAAAGTCAGACTTGCGTTTTTTCATTCTGGACATGACGTCCCTTAAAGAAGTCTCGCGGGGTACCGTTAGCGGCTCTGACACCATCACATCTGAGACAGGTGTAATGTCAGGCTGGGGACTAAGTCGATCTTCGCCGATGAACTCTCGCACATAGTCGTTGGCCGGATTTTTCAGCATTTCGCTGGGTGATGCGTCCTGGACAATGATACCATCTCGCATCAAGACGATCTTGTCAGCAAGCTTGAGTGCCTCATCCATATCATGGGTGACAAAGACAACAGTTTTGTTCAGCCGCTGCTGCAGATCTTTGATCTCTTCCTGCAATTGGTCTCTGGTGATGGGATCGAGGGCCCCAAAAGGCTCATCCATTAAAATCAGATCTGGTTCGGCAGCAAGTGCCCGCAGCACACCGATTCGCTGTTGTTGACCGCCACTGAGCTCCGCAGGATAGCGCCCTTCGTAAATATTCGGATCCATCCCAACCATTTCCAAAAGCTCCCTGGTTCTGGCGCGTCGTTTGTTCTTAGCCATCTTTTTTAGCTTAGGCACGATCTCAATATTGGCCGCAATGGTTAGATGGGGAAAAAGGCCAATATCTTGAATCACATAACCGATTTCTCTCCGAAGCTTTACGACATTCAGATGCTGTGTTGGTGTATTATTGAGTAAAATCTCCCCCGATGTGGGTTTCTCCAAATAGTTGATCATCTTCAGTGTGGTCGTCTTTCCGCAGCCACTTGGGCCAATCAGGATCACAAATTCACCCTGCTTTACCTCCAGGTTAATACCATCCACCGCAACATGCTCTTCATCGCCGGAATGATATACCTTGGTCAAGTTCTTCAGTTTTAACATTCAATTCCTCCTAAAAGCGGCCAAGAGTTCCCGCAGTAAGCCATGCATTTCCTCCATGTTCTTTTGCTGCTGCTCCATGAGTCCATATACTTGGTCAATGATTCGTTCAACATCGCGGCGATCACTATGGGCCTGTAGATAATCTGCTGCTTTATCTGCTGATAGGACATGAATTCCTGAACCATGTTTCACTTCTACAATTCCTTGCTGTTCTAGCAACACGGTCGCTTTGCGAATGGTTTCCGGCGAAACACGATACAGACTGGCCAGTTTTGAGCGCCCAGAGATGCGGGAACCCGGGGGGTACGTGCCTCTGACGATCTGTTCGGTAATTGCCAGCGCAACATATTTATAGCGAGCCATTGGGGTCTTCTTGACCATATCTTGCCGTCCTCCTGTGCAAACAAAAGTGCCAATCCATTATACCTTGAATGGGTTGGCAGAACAAAGTGCATCAGTCGTTGTTTGATCTCCTCTCCTTGAGTGAGGTACGCTCAGCCATGGTTAGCTGAATGAGACGGCGAATTGGAGCCAGATGCTCGCAGATGGTGTTGTTTTGTCCTTTGGCAGAAATTGCATTGAACCAGGGCGATCCCTGATTGCTAACGCAGCGGAAATCTAAGGACAAGGGGTATTGCTGAGGAAAGTATGCAGCCTGCTTCGACTTTTGGAGAGGAGCAAGAAATGTCAGCAGAAGGGATTTTCGCCCACTGAAGGGTTCACCTGAACGAGAGAACGCTTGGCCGCCGTTATGTTGATCATGAGGAAAAAAGCAGCCCAAAGGGGGCTGCTGATGGCCGGGGCTGCATTCTTGCTCCGGATCGCCTTTATCTCTTTGTATGGATCAGCGTTCAACTCGGAGGTATACACTCTTAGTCTGCAGTTAGCGGTAACGATGATTGGTACAAGCTACCATGTTAGCTGCTTTGGGGGTGTTAATCGCGGTGGGGAGACATCGTTGCGCTAATCGATCTGATCTGCGGTTGGTTTGTGGTGCTTCCCACGACACTGTGTCTGGACGTGGACTTTACTATTCGTGTTTCTCTTCACCCGGATCGACCAATGCTTCAAGTGGATTATAGCCTTGATCCGGCTGCGAGGGGATGAATGGATCACAAATGTTACCAGGGAACTGCCGGGAAGGGCATCATAGGGCAATTATCTTAACCACCGTGCAGAACTCATTCCTATCCCGATCTCACCGGCTATTCGCCGTCCAGCGACCAGATAAAAACCGGGCATCCGTATCTCCAAAGGCTCCCCATCCTGTGGACACCTGGTAAGGCAAAACTCTAGTGTGCATCGCCCATGCCCCAAGATGACCACAGTCCACGCTTGGCAGCTACGGACCAGGCGGTGGGAATGGGAGAGACCTACGTCATTTTGGTTAACCCCACGCCTCCCCCCGTTTGGCATGCCCTAGCATTTTGCGTCGTCCTGACTGTAGCTAACTCCAGGGAGTACTGTTCTTAACCGAATTTATCGGCCTGCTCTCCCCTGGAATCTCACCCGTTTCTTAAATGCATAGCTCATAGAAATGTTCGCTAGGAGCGCATAAAGCACTCCAAACCAATAGTACTGTGCAGTACTGAGAGGCAAGACTCCCTGCCCGCGCACCAGACTGCTTAAGACCTTCGCTGGCCAAAAACTCGGAGACAGGGCAAAAAAGAACTCTTTTGCATCGGTAAAAAACAAACTCACCACAGGAAACACGATCAGGATACCAATAACACCCTTCATGGCTACAAAGCCTTCTACCTTGTTCGTCGCCAGTGCGTTGATTAGAAGCCCTGTGGCGGGTGCTGCCAAGGATGATAAGAAGCTCACAGTGACAATCTCCCACCAGCCGAGATTTCCAATCTCCACAAATCTGATCACAAAGGAAGTTGAGATCAACGACAGTACCATGACAATCGAGACGCGAAATGCCAAAAAGCCAGCCACACTAAGGGGAGTCACCTGAACAGATTCAAAAATGTGATCATCTCTGTCGTCTAGAATGGAGAATCCTAACAAGGCACCAAAAATATGCGGTGTCATAAGGGTCAAGACGACTAGGACAATATCGGTATATGGCAGCAGACTTATTCCGCTAGCGTGTTCGATGTAGCGCAAACCATAGCGTCCCACAAGCCCAATGATCAACGGGTAACCAAGCATGAAGAATAACATGGGATCGCGCACCCACTTCTTGAACTCCGCATGAAGGAAACTCAGGTACATGGTTACACCCCCATTTCTTTCTCAGCGAAGGTTCGAAATTGGCGCACGGTAATTCTAAACAGCACAGCCCCAACCACAATTAGATAAACTAGACCATACCATGTCTGTACCCAATTGAGTTTCTCTACGGATGAATCGAGTAGTACAACGACCGCCCGGGGTGGGCAGGCAGAGAGAATGAGGGTAAACAGGTCGCTATCTACCAATCCTGTGTGATCGATCAATACTGGAATCATAAACCCAAAGGCGTAGACCATATACCGCATCAGCATTCCGGTAAAATCTCTGGCGCCATATGCTAAGAGTAGCCCCACCAAAGTATGAAACCCTGAGGCTAGCAAAACCGCTGCCGTCAACAAGATCAGATTAGCCTGGAACCCTCGAATGAAGTGGGCGTAAGCGTATAGAATGGTCAAAGTAAGCAAGGCAGAGAGGGCATTGGCGAACACTTTTGATCCGACATATTCGCTGTATCGAATGGGAGATACCAACATGGCCTGAAGTGTCCCTTCGTGTTTTTCATAAAACAGGCTGACTGCCACCAGTATAGCGGGCATGGACACTAGATCTACAAACAGCAGGGTCACAAATAGTGCATCTAGAAGAGCTCTGTCTATAAAATGCATAGTAGCTACCCACAGCAAGGCTACGATCGTGCCCCCGGCAAAGATGTTGTATTTCTTCATACGCTGCAGATCGCCCTGGATCAATGCGGGGAGTTTAGCCATGCACCACCACTCCCGTCAAGTTAATGAAGATTTCTTCGAGAGTTGTCTCTTGGCTATGGATTGTTAGGATCTTTCGAGTATTGATGATATCTATAAAGCGTTGGTTGTGCCCGAGTTGGTCGAGTTCAAATGTTTCAGTCTGGACTCCGTTTCCCTTGACATATTCGACAGTCACAGTGCGTTCGCCGTATTTCATTTTTAGATTTTTGGGGCTGTCAATCTCCACGATTTGGCCGCTGGCCATAAAAGCGACTCGATCGCACAATTCATCGACATCACTCATCAGGTGGGTGGTCAGCAAGACTGTACCGCCCTTGACCTGGAACTCCCGAATGAGATCTTTAAGAATCCTGGAATTCATCGGATCAAGGCCATTTGTGGGCTCATCCAGGAACAAGAAACTGGGGGCATTAAGCAAGGCGCGTACGAAATTGAGCCGTACCTTCATCCCTTTCGAGAACTGGCTAATCTGCTTCGCCCTGTCCTCGTACAAGCCGACCCGTTTTAACAGATCGTCTGTGTCAACCGTGGAGCGATAGAGCTTTTTGAAAAAACTGAGATTCTCTTCCGCAGTAAGCTTAGAAAAGTGGACAGGAACTTCAAATCCTACCCCTATCTCGTTATAGAACTTCTTGCCATAGGAACGTAGATCTCGATCGCGGTACAATATGGAGCCGCTATAGCCGCTGAGAAGCTTAATTAAAACCTTTTGAACTGTGCTTTTTCCCACTCCGCTCGGACCTAAAAGTCCAAAGACCTCTCCCGGATGAATGTTGAAGCTCAATCCCCTCAAGGTGTCTTCGGTACCTTTTGGATATCTGAATCCTAGGTTTTCAACTTGAAACAATGGCGCTCCCCCCCTGATAGAGTATTCTCTCCGCATCAGGTGTTTCCTGTACTTTTTCTACCATGTCATAACTCGGATCATGTACCTTCTTTTCTCCTGGTGAACTCCCCTGCCTTGCCGAGGCTTACATGCAGTCTATTACACATTACAGCCAATGAGTTAGAGGGCGTGCTCTTTCGAAGGGCTGTCCGCATGCTTGTGTTCAGCTGGCTACAGGCAAAATCTCCCTAGGCTGCAGACTGGGAACCTCAAATGTTATTTTCGTCCGGAAACATGAAAGGATTCATGGCAGCAACGAAGAAAGGTATAAATAAAGTTTGGGAAATGTTTTCCAGCACTGCAAGATTTCCAAGGTGAGGTGTTTCGTGTTGAATAC
>DUPN01000114.1 GCA_012838305.1 Bacillota bacterium
CAGACTGACTGGAGCTGGACAAACCTTGATAGAGGCATATTCGCCAACTGTCCCTAGCACCCCCAAGTAGCCCTTGACGGGAATAGGCCCCTCATCGTAGAAGCACTGCCACCAAGAAAGATCGTTTGCCAGACTAACACCGCTTACAGCCAACAATGTTACTAGCACAAAAAACAACACGGTGTACCTTTTCATTTTCAATCATCCTCCTTACTTCTGTACTTGTTTTGTAGTATACAACCAACGAGAGTCTTGTTTCTATGACCACCCCCCGTCTCCAATGATCGCTCAGGCGTATTTTATCCATATTATGCCACTTTATGCATTTCGCCCGACATTCCGCTTGTCCACTTGTCGTCCATTTAGCGTCAAGGAGCGCACACGGTGACACAAATCGTCCCCCGGTAAGGACCTGCAGCTTGCCCCTCAATGCTCTTAATCTGCACAACTCCGGAGACGGTAAGCTCGTGTTCCCCGCCCTTCAGCTCCTTTATGGTCAAATAGTCCTGGGGTTTGAAAGAGTAGTTACCCCCATCACAGCTCACCGAATAGGTCACATCCAAAACATACTTTTCTTTTGCGGCCCCCTGGTACTCTAAAGGCGTAGCTTTAAAGTGTAATCGCACTCCTTCCGCAGAGGAGATGCGGACCGTCGCTACGCTTTTCGCGGGATAGAGTCCTTCCGCCCCTAGTATCGAAAAGGACACATGCCCTGAATAGAAAATGGATATCGGGCTGTCGCCTTGGGCTGAAGCCGTAGAAATAAACATGCTGCTTGCGAGGATGATCACACTCAGCGTCAAGATTAAGACGGCTTTTCTGTTGGCTAGCACCATAGATGCCTCCCATCGACAAACATTTGCGGATATTTCCATCGCCTGTAGTTTATGTATCTCCAGGAAGAATTATACTCGAAAAAACGCCGAGCTATAGTCTCCCGAAATACTGCAGCTTCTCGAGAACAATGCAGACTGGACAACCCCCTTTGGCTTCCATCCTAGCATGACCCGGTCAAAACACTCTTATGCCTGAAACAAAAGTCAGTCAAATTCGAGCAATTTGTTACGAAAGCGCACAATCAAAACCCTATACTCTTCACAACTACGTACTCCAGGACGAATCGGATCAAAGAAAACTCTACGACTTCCCTTCATTGACGCGGAAAACCACCCAGTGATCTCACTAGGTGGTTCTTGAACTTGTTCTTTAGTTGTTACGATACGGTCTGTGTCTCTGGTTCCTGCGAGAGGTAGGCATAGAATTTCAGGGCATTTCGAATACTGCCAGCCACTGAAAACGCAATCACACCGATCCTGGCCAGGCGGGCCATGGACCCATTGTAGCTGCCGGGGCTTAGTATCCCACATAGCTTGTAGAGTAAGAGAGGAATGTAGAGGGCCAGGTACAAGTAGATGCGATCATAGAATTGTTTCAGTGACGGATCGAGTGCGGTAGATCGCTTCTTGCTTAGGATGAAAAGGGCAATTCCCACATGCATAGTGACTAAGAACAGAAAGAAGACTGACCCCTCGGTGAACTGCAGGAGCCCAATGCATGTTAGGGTGAGCACATTGGCCAGGACAAAAAGGCGGAAGATGCGAATTCTCTCCATCATTTCTTGAGGCTTTCCACCGGTCTGTCGTAGCCGTCTGGAAGTTCCACAGCGGGGAAACCATGCACCAGATGGCAGGCAACTACATGGTCGTCCTCCACCTCAAGATGCTCAGGGGGGATCGTCTTACAGCCCTCCATGGCCTGGGGGCAGCGCTGCCAAAAGCGGCAGCCCAGAGGGGGGTCAATGGGGCTGGGAATATCGCCCTGCAAGATAATCTGCTCCCGCTTCTCGTCAAAGGTGGTGTCCAGCACAGCAGCCAAGAGGGCTTGGGTATAGGGGTGCAGGGGACGCTTAAAAATCCTATCGCTGCTGCCCGATTCCATGACCTTACCCAAGTACATCACGGCCATGCGATCGCAGATGTTTTTTACGTCGGCTAAGTTATGGGATATGAAGACATAGGTCAGCTTCATCTGCTCCTGAATCATCACCAGAAGATTCAGGATCTGCGCATGAATACTCACGTCCAAGGCCGATACGGGTTCATCACACACCAAGAAACTAGGATTGAGGCTAATGGCACGGGCGATCCCCAAGCGCTGCCTTTGGCCGCCGGAGAAATCAGAGGGATAACGATAGAGGTCTTCCGACGATAGACCAACCAGTTCCAAAAGCTCAACAACCCTGGCGATCATGGCTTCTTGATCGTCTTCGCCCCGGATAAACATGGGCTCCGACACGATCTGATAGACATTAAAGCGGGGGTTCAAAGAGGAAAAGGGATCCTGAAAGATCATCTGCATCTTTTGCCGCGCCTTTTTGAACTCCTCTTTGGGCAGTCTAAGCAGATCCTTGCCAGCAAAGAGCACCTCTCCAGAGGTCGGTTTGACCATGCCAATCATGGCATTGGCCAGCGTTGTTTTTCCGCAGCCCGATTCGCCCACAATCCCGTAAGTCTCACCATGTGCGATGGTGAGAGAAACATCACTCACAGCCTGAATGACGCCGCGTTTGAGAAAGGGCAAACCTCCCTTCACAGGAAAATGTACAGACACATTATTCATACGCAAAATCTCACGCATTACTGTCTCCCCCCTGCCGTTAACGGATGGAAGCACCGCACTTCTCGATCTGCACCGCTTTTTACGAGGGGCGGCATTTCTTTTTTGCATTCTGCGGTGGCGTAGTCGCAGCGGGGGTGAAAATAGCAGCCGCTGGGTTTACGCGCCGGATGGGGCACCGCACCTGGAATCTGGGTGAACTTCCTTTTCTCGTCAGTCAACCTCGGCACCGCCGCCATCAGCCCCACCGTGTAGGGATGCTGCGGCGCTGTAAAGAGATCTTTGACCGGTGCCTTTTCCACGATCTTTCCAGAGTACATCACATAGACCGTATCGGCAATGCTGGCTACCACACTAAGGTCATGGGTCACAAGGAGCAGAGATGTGCCGCAGCCTCTTTGCATACCCCTTAGAGTCTTGAGCACCTGGGCTTGGATGGTCACATCTAAGGCCGTTGTGGGTTCATCGGCAATAATCAGCTTAGGCATGCAGGCAAAGGCCATGGCCAAAAGGACCCTTTGGCGCATTCCCCCGCTTAGTTCATGGGGGAAGCTGTTGGCACGAGCGGTCGGTTCAGGCAGTCCGATCAGCTCCAGGGCCCTCACGGTCTTTTGGCGGGCTGCCTTCTTGCTGTCACCCTGGTGACGCCGGTACATTTCATCAATCTGGTTGCCCACAGTCATCACAGGATTGAGCGACGTCATGGCATCCTGAAAGATCATGGACATCTCCTTACCCCGGATTTCCTGCATCTGCTTGGGGCCATAGTCTTTAATATCTCGTCCAGCAAACTCGATGGCATCGACCCGGGTCACAGCAGGCGGTGACTCAATCAAACGCATCACCGACTGACTGGTCACGCTTTTTCCACATCCCGATTCTCCCACGAGGGCAACGCATTCCCGATCGCCAATATCCAGGTCCACAGACTCCACGGCGCGGATCAGGCCGAAATTGGTGGGAAAGACAACCTTTAGGTTTCTAAGCTTCAAGATTGGTTCCATGCGTCGCCCCTCCCTTTTCTAACGGCCTTCCAACGCCAATTTGCTGGTAATCGTCCATGGAGTTTAAGACATCCTCCACATAACTGCTATCTAGGCTCCTAAAGAGCTTATACACACCGCTGGTCTGCTTCATGCGGGGATTGGCCATCTCTTCCATCACAATACCCAGACGCATAAAGCTAAACACGGCCAAGAAGATGCCTAGACCTGGGGCGAGAATCCACCACCAGGCGCCAAAGAGCAACGCTCCTCCGCTTTGGGCATCGGCCAGCATTTTTCCCCAGCTGATAGCAGTTGGGTCCCCTAGACCCAAAAAACTCAGGCCCGCTTCGGCCACCATGATCCCGGCACTGCTCAAGGCCGTACTCATAATGACCAAATGGGACGTTCCAGGCAGAATGTGACGGATCATGATATGCCAGCGACTGGCGCCAGCCAGCTCCGCCGCCTTCACATAGTTGCTGTTCTTCAAGACCAAGACCAGAGAACGAATCGTCCGGGCTAGACCGGTCCAACCCAGAGCTACAAAGATCAGAATAATGATCCAAAAATCACGTCCCAGGACATTGGTCAAAACAATAACCAGGGGTAAAGTAGGAATGACCAGCATGATATCGACAATGCGCATGAGCAAGGTATCAACAAAACCGCCGATGTATCCGGCCATTACCCCCAGGATGGAACCGACAATGGCAATACAAACACCCGAGGTTACCCCCACAACCAGTGACACCCTGGTACCATAGACAAGCATGCTGAAGATGTCTTGACCTGTATTGATGGTGGTACCGAGCCAATGCTTTGCGCTTGGAGCCAGCCCCTTTGTGGTACGTTCTGACACATCATAGGGGTTGAAAGGGGCAATAAAGGGGGCGAAAACGGCCACCAAAATCAAGACGCTGACCATGATCAGACCGATTTTACCCTGCTTGTGACTCCAGAGACGACCAACAAACAAGCTCATACCCTTGATTCGCTTCATCGTTTATCACCCACCGTCACCCTGGGATCAAGCAGAACATAGACGAGGTCTGTCACCAGGATAGCAAAGATCGTAAACCCCGAAAGAAGGAGCATGATTCCCATCATCAGGGGGTAATCGTTGGAGTTGTTGGCTGCTAAGAACAAAGTCCCCATACCATTCCAGTTAAACACTTGCTCAATGACCACCTGCCCCCCGATGAGCCCGCTGATGCTCATACCGAGGGACGTGACAATGGGCAGCATAGAATTGCGCAGGATGTGCTTATAACGGATTGTGCCCTGTTTGAGTCCCTTGGCCTTGGCCGTCAACACGAAGTCTTCGTTGGTCACTGCGATCACAGCATTGCGGGTTCCCTGGGCGTAACTAATGATACTGCCCACCACCATGCTCATCACGGGCAGGGCTGCGTTTTCGGCCACCCTGGCTATACTCTCCCAGGTCCAGGTGAAGCTCGAAACCATGGTCGAATCGGTATAGGCGGGAAAGACTCCCAGCTCAAATCCTAAGTAGAAGGAAAGGATCAAGGCAACGAAAAACGATGGTAAAGCCACCATGACAGTGGACGCATTGAGCAGCATCGTATCCTGCCAGCGACCCCTCTTTACAGCTGCTACCACACCAAACAAGACACCGATGGTCAGACCAATCAGCATCGTGCTCACAGAGAGGACCAGGGTCCAGGGAAGACGCTCCAAAATCAGATCGATCACCGCGGGAGAGCCTGGGCGGAAAGAGGTCCCTAAATCCCCCCGGGACAATCCTTTCAGATAGTTTAAGTACTGCTGCCAGGTGGATACATGGAAGCCATATTGCTGCCGAGTCACCTGCTTGATAATTTCATACTCGATTTGACTCATATTCCCCTGGGGAGGATAATAACGTTCTGCGGGGTCATCCACACCGATGCGGGGGATGAAGAAGTTGAGCGTGATGACGACCGCAAAGACAAAGATGGAGTACAAAATGCGCTTGATCACATAGGCGCTCTTCATCGACTTTACCTACCCTCCTTGGTTTTCTCCAAGTTTTCCAGTGACTCGCCGTTGAGGACCGTAGCTCCCCGAACAACCTGCCAGCCCCGGAAACGATCGGTACGGGCCACCGAGATCACATTGGAGGTATAGAGGGGAACTTTGTAATACTCGGAGGCAATCATGGGCTGGATTTTCTTGATCAGATCATACTTGGCGTTCAGATCCAAGGTAAAACGCATTTCCTGAATCGCTTCATTTAGTTCTTCATGGACCAAACGCCCGTAATTGGAGGTACGCCCTAGGGTCTGGAAGTGGGCTGGGTACATGATATCCACATTGGAGAGGGAAAAAATCACGCCATGCAAGGTCAGATCAAAACGGCTGGGGTAAAGATAGGTTGATTCAGGCTGGGTACCCTTGGCCCCGTACTTGACTTCAATTCCGATCTTCTGAAACTGGATCTGCAGAAAGGAAATCAGATCCTGCTCCCCTGGCGAACCAAGAATCGCAAAGCTGATGCGCCTTTCGCCTAGAAGCCGGTAACCGTCGCTATCCCTCTGGGGTGCGATGGAATCAAGGATACGATTGGCCTCAGTAATCCGCAGATCGTAGTCTGTGGGCAGACTATCGGCAGCGGGGTTATAAAAGTCTTCCAGGGCCGCACTCATCAATCCTGCACTGGCAGGAAGACCTGCTCCATCCAGAACGTTTCTGATCAGTTCTTCCTGGTTGATGGCGAGGGCCATGGCTTTGCGGAAGTCCCTGTTCTGCAGCAAATCCCGCATGGGATTTCGCTCGCTGGCAACAGGGTTAAGGTTAAAGACCAAGGTTTGAATAAACTGGCCCGGGGCATTGGACACAAAAATATCCGGGTTGTTCTCAAAAAGCCTGAGGTAGTTGGAACTCACGGAATTATCCAGCACATCAATATGTCCCTTTAATAAGGCATAGATGGCCACATTGATCTCTTGGTATAAGACATACTTGACGGTGTCAATCGTAATTAAGGGGCTGCCGTCTGCTTGGGTGCGATGATAGTCTTTCCTGCGATGTAAAATGATCTGCTGGCTGCCGGACTCCTCCGTATCTAAAACCCAAGGTCCGCTACCCACTGGATGACGATAGCGGTAAAGAATCTCCTCATTGGGAGAGGTGCTGTTAAGCTGATTCTCTACGCTCACTACAGGTTTCCAGATATGCTCGGGTAAAATCAAGACAGACGTAAAGAGGGGGGTTACAGAACCTAGTACCTTGTTGACATGAAAATAGATGACGATATCCCTGTCTTCTTCTGCGATCTCGTAGCCCTGCTCCAGTGCACCATGATCATAGGTGAAAATCCCCTGCCGGGTTAACACTCCATTTGTATAAGAATGCCTCAGATCGCTGGTCCAGGCTAAGGCCCCGGCATGGTTGGAAAGGGTGTTGTTTGTGGCAATGTCGAAGGAGTAATAAACATCCTCGGCGGTCAAGGTCTCCCCGTCACTCCAGGTAATGCCATCGTGTAAGATTACCTTTACCGCCAGGTACTGGTGCTTGGGATCGCCATAAATCTGCTCTAGGCGCGCATAGTCGATGGATCCATCCTCGGTGACAATGGGCTGGCCGTCCTGATCCACGTAGCACCACTCTTTGCCGATGGAGGGGAGATAGTTGCCGCTGTCCTCATCATAAATGAACAAAGAGTCATAGAGCATACCAGCAATTGTAGGCGCGATCCCCTCTCGGGACAACCAAGGCATATAAGCTGAGGGAAAAGCTGTCTGTACAGAACCTACATAGAGCGTATCCCCATCGGGTCTGTGGGTCTTGCTCATGTTTTGGCATCCTGTCAAAGGAATAAGAATAATGCTCAACATAAGGATGAGCATTCCCCGCTTAACCATATCATTCACCCCGCTAAACGGCTTTGAGGCAGGCCAATGTCCCGCCTCAAAGCCGTCTCGTTACTTGGTCAACAAGAAGCTGTACTTTGTACCCTCAATGTCCAGTGTCATGTTCAGTCCAGTAGGCCAAATCTCCCCCACCCTGAGCGTTTCATCCCGAGAGGTAAGGGTAATCATGTACGCCATAGGTCCTGCTGTAATTGCAAAGCCGCCGCTTTCCCTGACCAGCTCCAGCCCACTTTCCTGATCCAGGACTTCAAGGGCATAGGAGCCATCGGCGTTCATCTGAAGAGTGGCGCTGTAGGTCTCGTTGACCATGGTGCCCCCTGTAAACTGACCTTGAATGGCCTCCCCGTAGAAGTTCCACTCCTGTCCAGCAAACATGGCCTTAAGCTCATAACCTGCCTTAGTTCCTTCAACTGGGCCAGTCTCCCCTGCCTTGGTAAAGGAGATCGTTTGCTGTGTCACATCGAAACGGCCTTTTTCTGCATGGGACTGGGATTCAAAGCTGTATCCGCCGAAGTAATCCAAGGTCAACTCGGCCGCGGTGCCGTTCTTTTCTGCATACCATCGGCCCGCGTGAGCTGCGGTGGTGGCCACCCTAAACAGGATTGGCGTTCTGTCTAGAGACTCCTCAGGCTTAACATCAAGCTCCAGGCCTCTATCCTCTGTAACGGCACCCTGCAGTTCTGCTGCGCCTTGGGGAGTGATGAATATGCTCTCCCCTGCCACGCGGAAACTGCCCTTTTCCTCGTAACTCGGTGCTTCCCCCTTGACCATGGTACTGACAAGACTGTATTTGGCGCCGGGACCTAAAGTGAGTACATAATCATACTCCAGCTCGCCCACGCTCTGGTAACCCAGATAGGTGTCATAGTACTCTTCATACACATACTTGTCGGCCATCAGCCGATACACCAGATCCGGATCGTCCTCGTCAACCCGTTCGAAAGAGATGTTTGCTGAACCATAGGGCAGCGTGGACTGGAACAGGAGGTTGGGCCCCACCCGTTCAAAGGTCGCCGTTTTCGACTTTTCCGGGGTGGAATCCGAGTAGATCATTAAATAGGTGCCATCTAACTCGCCAATCGTTCCGCTGCCCCGATCATCACTAAACTGGCGATTCGCCGAGAGTACAAAAGAATTGTCTGCGGCAATTCGCAGATAGAAGGTGAGGGCCATGCCCAGGTCGGTGATGTCAATGGCGTAGTCTCCATGCAGCTCGAAGGTCTCCTCTGCCCCTTGACTGGAAACTTGTACCTGGTCTTGTTGTACCTTGTCCGAAGCAGCTTGCTCCGGTTCGGATTTCCCGCAGGCGCTTAAAAACAGCACCATTCCAAGCAGTACGATCGCCACCGTCATGCGCATTACGTTTCGTTTCACATAACCACTCCTAAGTTATTCAGTGGATCAAGCTCTAGTAGGGAAACTGGAGCTTTGTCCCGAAGCCCTCGCGGGATGCGGAGTTGTCATAGACCTCCTCAATATCGAAGACATAGGCTGGGTACTTCAGCCAGCGGGTCTTATCCGGCCGGTGGTACACGTCATGCTGGGCATTGACAAATTGCTGATAGATTTCCCTTTTACCCGATGTGGCTTCATCGAAAATGCGGATCTTGCCTCTAAGTTCATAGGAGATCATGGGAGGCTGATAGTAAAGCAGGGTTGCCTCGGGGTTGGCCCGCAGATTATCCCAGCTGTGATCCTTGGCCATCTCCAGACTGGCCACCCTGGTAAAATCGATGCGATGATGCACGTCTGGATGGTAAACCTGTTCGACCAAGAGTTTCAGACCCCTTTGGCTATGGGCCTTGTCATCCCCATCATAAGCCTCAATATGCTGGATATATGCCTCCAAGACTTCTTCTAAATACTCTTCCTTGGGAATAAAGCCTACGCCTTTGATACTGGCATTGAGGCCGGCTGGGCCATGGGAAACTAAGGCTGGATTGTGCGAGCAGAAGCTCAAGAAGATCTTGTCTCTAGACATTTCTTTTCCGTCGTGAAGCTGCTGCACCGTGTTGGCCCGGGTGTTAAAGGCCCAACGGAAAAACGCCTCAGCGGTTCGGGTGGTTTTTTCGGTCATGAACGAATCCTCCTAGGATTTTTCTATAACAAAAGGTCCGAAAAGATGGCAGAACAATGGATCATCTGCCATGCTTTCAGACCTACTTGTCCTTACTTTGCTAATTCAATTTCCATACGCATTCCCATCATCGCTGAAACGATGAAAGGAGCACTTACCTTGTCGTCTTCGACTTTACCAGCAAAGGTTTCGCCGGATTCGGCTACTTGGAAGGCAAGCTCTGCACCATTAACCTGATACGCACCATTTTCGTGTACTGCTGGAGAATCACTGTCCGGTACGGCCAGGTAATAATACTCGCCTAGAGGCGTCAGATACAAGGTGATCTCCACCGCAGCCGCTCCTTGCAGTGTCGCTTTGTACACACCAGCCACCGCAATGGCTGAAGGGGTCAGGGCTGCTTCCGTGCGTTCTCTGGCCATTTGTGAAGGCTTTACTCCAATGGTGATTGTGCCGTCACTGTTGACACTGCCCTCTATGGGTTCCTGGCCTTCAGGGGTAATCACAAGCTGTGCTCCGTCAACGCTGTATGTGCCCGTTTCAATAAACTCGTAAAGTACATCGCCCATCACAAAGTAGCTTTTTAACTCATAGCTGTCATCGGCTTTCAGTTCTACAGAATAGGTGTAGACTATGCTGCCGCCCATTCCCGCCGTCTCATGTCCCCCGGCATAAACCCCAAGAAGATCTGCTGCTTGTACCACACCTGCAAAGAACACTAAAATTGTAAGTAGAATTACACTCAACAAAGCCTTTCGTTCACCCATAGCCGCACACCCTTTGCCTTTATTTTACTTTTAAGTATAGATTACCCAGAGGTCTTTGTCAAGAATCTAGCCATCCCTCGCTCTACGAAATGTGGCTAAATATTAAATCTTTTCGACGATATTTGTCATTACCTCCGCATACATTGCGAAATACGTTATAATTTCTGTCTGCACAAATTTCCGAAATTTGACCACGACCATGCGCAGATCGTAGGGAAAATATGGTATACTGAAACCCAAAGAGAACACAGGATCGGGGTGCATCATGCAAAGCAGTCTGGCCAACTTTCATCCGGTACTCAGAACGTGGTTTGAGGACACCTTTGGCTCACCCACACCGCCGCAGGCTTTGGGATGGCCGAAGATTGACAGGGGCGAAAATGTACTGCTCTTAGCCCCGACGGGATCAGGAAAGACCTTGGCCGCTTTCTTCAAGTGCCTGGATTTCCTCTATCGCAAACTGCTATCCGGGGAGATCCAGGAGCATGGGGGTGTGCAGGTTCTGTACATTTCCCCCTTAAAGGCCTTAAACAATGACATCTACAAAAATCTGCAGCAACCGCTAAATGGAATCGTCGAGGCGGGAAACACGATGGGTCTTTTCATGCCCCAGATTACGACCGCGGTTCGAACAGGTGATACGCCCCAAAGTGAGCGCCAGCGTATGCGGAGAAAGCCGCCGCATATTCTGATCACCACCCCGGAGTCGCTTTTTTTGATGCTGTCATCCCAGGCCCGGGAGATCCTTACGTCCGTCAAGTTTGTGATCGTGGATGAAATCCACACCCTCTTCCCAACGAAGAGAGGGTGCCATTTGGCCCTTTCTTTAGAGCGTCTGCAAAACCTGGCTGGCCAGAGACCCTTCCAGCGAATCGGGCTCTCGGCCACAGTAAATCCCCTAAAGGAAGTCGGCCAATTTCTCGTGGGGTGCGGCCGCCAGTGTACCATAGTCAACGCCGGAGGACGTAAAGACTACGATCTGCAGATAGAACTTCCCCTCCCCGATCTCACGCTCTTGCCCGAAAAGAGCGTATGGCCCCCCCTTTACAAGAAGCTGTATGCGTTAATTAAAGAGCACAAGACGACCTTGGTCTTTGTGAACAACCGCAGGCAGGCGGAGCGTATAGCCGTCAACCTCAACCAACTCGCCGGGGAGGAAATCGCCCGCACCCATCATGGCAGCATCGCCAGGGAAATGCGACTGGAGAGTGAGGATCTCCTCAAAGCTGGCAAAATTCCCTGCATGGTGGCAACATCATCCCTGGAGCTTGGAATCGATGTGGGTCACATTGACTTGGTGGTCCAGATCGAGTCGCCTAAAGAAGTAGCCAGAGGTATCCAGCGTGTGGGTCGGGCTGGACATGTAGTGGGCCTGCCCAGCAAAGCGCGGATCATTCCCAAGACACGGCTGGATCTTTTGGAAAGCTTGGTTATGCTGAGCGCCGTCAAGGAGTCGGCCATCGAACCCTGCCACGCCCCCCAAAACGCCCTTGATGTTTTGGCCCAACAGTTGGTGGCCATGACGACGGAAGGTAAGTGGTCGTCTTGGAGCATGTATGCCGTCTGTAAGGGCGCCCATAACTACGCTCAGCTCAAGTGGGAAGACTTTGAGCGAACACTCACGATGCTAGCAGGAGTCTATCAATCGGACCAGGCGATTGATTTGCGACCCCGCCTGTACTGGGATCGCCTGGATGATGTAGTCAGT
Source organism: Bacillota bacterium (assembly GCA_012838305.1). Classification (GTDB taxonomy): domain Bacteria; phylum Bacillota; class Limnochordia; order Darwinibacteriales; family Darwinibacteriaceae; genus UBA5420. The sequence goes on from DUPN01000114.1 coordinate 12,027, forward strand.
ATGGATTCATACGGCAAACGGTTGGTCTATTCCAATGGAGGGACCATTCCCAATCGCGGTTATTACGGGGTCTACCTTGGAGAAGGAGGGCCGCGCCTGGGTGAACTGGATGAAGAATTCGTCTACGAAAGGCGCCTGGGCGATCGGTTTTTGCTCGGAACTGCGGCCTGGCGGATCGAAGAACTCCGTCAAGATCGGGTGATTGTTTCCAAGGCAAGGGGGCAAGGGCCCAATATTCCCTTTTGGAAAGGGGAGACCTTGGGCCGATCCTACGCCTTCGGGGAACGGCTCGGGGCATTTCTAGCGGAAGCGGAGTCCCATCTTCGCAGTTTCCACGAGTTCCACACCTGGCTGAACCAGCGAATGCAGGTGGAAGACCAGGAGATCAGCCAAAACCTGTTCAGACTGCTCCAAAGGCAAAAAGCCAGTACCGGCCGTCTGCCGTCGAATACGGTCTTGGTGAGTGAGGAGTTCCTGGACGAGATGGGGGATTGGCACATTTGTCTGCACTCACCCTACGGCACAAAACTTCACACCCTCCTGGCGCTGCGCATGAAGGAACAAGTCCAGAGCAGAACAGGTATCCAAGTCGAAGCAGTTCCAGAAGATAACGGAATCCTGTTCCATGCCCCTGGAAGCCAAAAACCTCCCATCCTCGACTGGGCAGCGCTACTCACCCCCGATCTTGGGGATCGGATCGCGGAATTGATATCCCCCACCAGCCTCTTTGGCATCACCTTTCGCCACGTCGCCCAACGATCCTTAGTAATGGCCTTGGCAGCCTATGGGAAAAAGCGGACTCCACTTTGGCTGTCACGTCTGAAGGCTACGGATCTGCTGCAAGTCGTGGGCAAGCTACCCAACTTTCCCTTGGTCATGGAGACCTATCGAGAAATCCTGCAGGATTACTTTTCCGTGGGCGATCTAGAAGATTTCCTCACGAATCTGATACAGGGGAAGATCTCGATTCACGCCGTGCGCACCCAGACACCTTCGCCCTTCGCCCGTGGACATCTCTTTAGCTTCGTAGGCACCCAGATGTATGGTGACGGAGCACCTGTGGCGAACGACAAAAAGCTTTTCGGGATGGAGGCAGATGCGCTGCAGGAAGTGCTTGGTGAGAGGCTGTTTGCTCTGCTGCGTGAGGACGCGGTATCCGCCGTTGAGGCCCGTCTCCAAGGCCGAGACGCTCTGGTGTACAGACCCACCCTGGAGCGAGCCCAATACTGGTTGGAGCGGATGGGCGATATCACCTGGGACGAGGTGGAAAGCTATTTTCCCGACAATCACGGGCCAATCAGAGAACTCCTAGAGGAACTGCTCCGGGGGGGAAAGCTTGTGGAAGTGGGAGGACTCCTTGTGGCCTCTCTGCACAGAGAAGAGTATGGCCCCTCCCGCGCTCAGGCCCTGCGGTCCATCCTCCTTCGCTACGCCAAGTGCCATGGACCCTTTAGCCTAGCTCAGCTCGCCCAACGATACGAAGTGGAGCCCGAGGACCTGACCCGCCATTTACTGCAGCTGAAGGAGGAGGGTCTGCTCAGCCAGGGAGCGGAAGACAGCTGGTGCAGCCCGCAGGTCTTAAGGGACATCCGCACTCTCGCCCTGAACAAGGATCGTCACGAGGTGAAAACCCTAGATGCAGCTACATTTTCCATCTTTCTCGGCAGCTGGCAGGGCATCCATGGAGAGGGCCCCGGACTGCATGGGGTGCTTGATCAACTGCGGGAACTGTGGCTGCCCCTGGCAAGACTGGAGACCCACATTCTCCCCGCCCGCATGGGCGCAGGGCTAAAGGGCGCATACGCCCCCGCTCAACTCGATCAGCTGTTAGGCTCGGGGTTGCTTTCATGGCGAGCCAAGCTAGTGGGAAGAGAGGTTTTCCTGCGCTTTGAGTCTGGTCTTCCGCAGGATGCTACGGTTCTGCCCTCTTGGGTGAACTGTCCCCACTATGCAGAGGATTTCTTGGCCGATGCCCAGTTATCACCGGCGGAGAAAACCATCCTCGACATGCTCCAAAAGCAAGGGGCCCTCAATCTGATCCAACTGGGCCAGGCCCTGGAGCAGGGCTTATCCTCACTTTGGGTTCACTTGTCCGCCCTTTTCCTCAAAGGACTGATCAGCAACGACACCTTAGGTCCACTCCGCCTGCTGATGAAGGTTGACAAAAACCCCCAAAAGTCCCTGCGTTCCCTGATTGAATCATCGGTGCTCGGTCAAATGGGGCGTTTCTTCCTGCTGCCCCCAAGACGAGACGTAACGGCTCTAGGCAAGGTGGAAATGCTCTTAGACAGATATGGTGTTGTTACCCGAGAGATGGCAGTAGCCGAGGCGCTGAGTTGGGGCGATCTCTACCCTATTCTCGATTACCTTGAGAACATCGGCGAAGTAAAACGCGGCTATTTCGTGGATGGACTGAGTGGTATTCAATTTGCCCGCGCCCAAACCGTACCCATCTTACAGCAAACCCTTTTCGATCCTGGACTGTGGTGGGTACTCCCCAAGGAAGACCCTGCCCACCCAGGACGATTTTTCAATCTGGAGAAGGCAGGCGCCTTTACGGTTTTTCGCGGAGGACAGCCCGTAATCACTGCTGAGAAACGCCAACTATCCCTGGAGATCCTGGCCGCATTAACAGAAGAAGAGCTAGAACATGGACTGCTCCTTCTAATGCGCTCTCTCTACTTTGTCTATCCCGACCAGAAGATCACCGTTGGTCAAATCAACCAGGTACCCGTGGCCAAATGCCCCGAACTTAATGCCTTGAAAAGGTTAGGCTTTGAATTGGGCTACAAAGAGATTGTGCTTTGGCCCTCCCAGCGAAAATGAAAAAGCGACCGGCTCAAGCCAGTCGCCAAGACAAAATAATGGGAGTTGGTTAATTACGGGAGTATTCGATCAGTTCCATCACGTAGGTGACGTCCCCGTCGTCATAGACACGAATCAAGAGTGGCCAGCCAACATCGGGAGCCAATACCCACTCCGAGGTGAGCCGATCGACCCGATTACCAGCTTCATCCTCTTCCCGTACACTCTTGGTGCAGAAGTAGCCCTCAACGCCGGCCACTGTCTGCTTTTCTACAATGCGGATTCTGGACCCGTCAAACATCTGCATGCTGCTGCCCACCTCAAGTTCAAGATCCACAGCAAACATACCCAGCAGCATCAACTCTCCAAACCAGTCGCCGCCGCTCATCAGCATGGAAAGACCCATGCCCATACCCATAAAGCTCAGCTGATCTCCTAGCTGGTCCGTGGGAAGGTTGTAGGTGTTGCCTACCGTTACTTCTGTCGTTTCGTCATCGATCTTGCGCAGCTCCAGGAGCTGTATCTGCCGTGTCTCCTGCACTACATAATCATCCACGTCGTAGTCCCATTGCTTGGTATACGAGGTGACCTCATACTTGAACTTCTCATTGTCCGCTGTGAACTTGTTCAACTGCCAATAGTCCTGTGCAAAAACAAGCGAGCTGCATGCCAATACAACAACGAATCCAAAGACAACTAAAAATGTCCTGCGGGCCATGGCTCCGCCTCCTTCAATGGAAGATATAGCATGTATTAGGCGTTAACCAGGAATTACCTGCCAGGTATGGACATTTGTGTTAAAAATACTTAGCATGTAAAACTTTTCTGCACCCATAGCTTGATGCAGATCCTTGCGAAGTATATGGTATCCATCCATTGACCATCCAGATCGGCGGGTCACCGATGGCAATGTCTTACGTAGCAAACGTCACCTTCCCGCAAGCAAACCGCACCGAGTCTCTTTTGGTGCGGTTTGCTGCACTTTGCTGGTCCTCTGTTTAGAGCTGCTTCTTGCTAAAAACGAGAACGGCCAATCCGATCAAAGCCAGGGTTGCAGCTGCCGTGATTCCCAGACTTGCGTACAAAGGGGGCAGGCCGATGGTACCTGCCACCAAATCCATACTCTTGGTGACCAGGGCGGTGGGATTGTACTTCCCAGCCTGGGGGATGACATTCAGCACAGTTAAGATCAGCACCCCGGCACCGGTAACAAGGAGACTTCCGTAGTTGCTCCGAACAAGTGTGGCCCCCAGCAAGAGCACAGCCAGCAAAAATCCTCCGAAAAGCCACAGGCAAAAGATGGAAAACACCAGATTGCTCAGGGGATCCACGGGGAAGAGGTAGACCGTGTAGACCCAAGTCAAAAGGGCCGAGATAACCACACTCCAACTCCATACCAGGGCCATGGCGGAGTACTTGGCCAAAATTACGGCCTGTCTGGACAGTCCCTTGGTCAAAAGATTGATCAGGGTCCCCTTGGCTACCTCGCTGGATAGAACACCGCTGAAAACAAGGACAAGCACAATCAGGCCCACTTGCTGACTGTTCTTGAAAAACTGCGCCCAGGCATCCAGCGCGGAGGGTTCAGGAATGGTAATGGTCATTCCCTCCGGCACAAAAGAGGATATCAATTCCGGGGTCAATTTTGCGATCAGCGGATTGGTGATGCCAAAGATGACAAAAACCACGGTCATCACGAGGAGCTTATAGGTCCGGGCATATTCGAGGAGCTCCTTTTTTACGAAGACAATATAGTGGTTCATTGCACCACCTCCGCAAAAAGGCTTTCCAGTGTAGGCTCGATCGCTTCGAATTTCTCTGGTGCAATCTTTTCCCTGGAGAGCAGATCAATGAGGAGTCGGCCAGCGGCGGCCTCCCCTTCGATCACGATCGTCAGCACCTGGTCCTGAAGGCTAAGCTCAATTCCGGGCTTGTTCAGTTCTTCGAGTTGGGAGAATTTGCGCGCTTCATGGTCTTCGGCAAAGCGGATGCTAAAGCTGTTGCGTCTGTGCTGCTTTTGGATCTCAGCCAAAGTCCCGGAGAGAACCAGCCTGCCCTGCTCTAAGACGGCAATCCGATCGCAGATTCTCTCTACATCCGACAAAATGTGGGTGGAAAAGACCACTGTCGTCTGTCCCCGGATGGCGGAAAGGATGTCTAGCACCTGCTTGCGACCAATGGGGTCCAGGGCAGAAGTAGGTTCATCACAGATCAGTAGCCTAGGCTCATTCAGCAGAGCCTGGGCAATACCTAGCCTTTGCTTCATCCCCCGGGAGAACCCGCTGATGCGGCGATTGGCGGCGTCAAGCCCAACAAGCTCCAGCAGCTCCTCACTCTTCCTGCGAATGCTTTGAGGCGGTAAGCCCGCGATCTCACCACAGAGCTTGAGGTATTCCAGCGGCCTCATATAGCCGTAAAACTCAGGGACATCAGGGAGAAAGCCAATATGACGATTGGTCTTGGCGGCACCATAACGAACCCTTTCACCGCAGACAGTAACCGTGCCGCCTTGAGCTTTCAAGAGCCCCAAGACGATTCGCATGGTTGTGGTCTTACCGGCTCCATTACGGCCCACAAAGCCAAACACGGCATGTTCGGGAACTGTCATGTTCAAGCCGTTTAGGACTTGGTTGTCGCCAAAGCGCAGCTGCAAATCCTGGATTTCCAGAATACTCATCCATCCTCACCTCGGCCAAAGACGAAGTAGGCGACGGGACCAAGAATCTGGAAAAAGACAACAACTATGATCCATAGGGTGCGCGATCCAAACCGATAGTTCTGATGTTTGAGAACATGCATCAAGGCTGTAATCAATAGCACCAACTGGGCTAGGATCAAAGGAAGCAGGAAGGGCCAATATTCTTGCAGGATCTCCAAGATCATCACCTCGCAATGCTAAGAGAATCTTTACCACAGCTTTCGAAAGGAAATTCGCCAATCAAGCTCCTGTCTCCTTTCGGTAGCAGGTGAAAACTCTGGAACGAATTAACAAAAAGTCGATGGATTGACCAGCCCTTCTTCCCTTAGGACTTTACATATCTGGCGAGAAATGGCAAACACTATCCCTGAAAGTCCAAAGGGAGGTTTATGATGTTACATACCAAGACCAAACCAACCATCAGCATTCGGGAGGCGCATAGTGTCTGGGATACGCTCAACTCCAAGTATCAGATCATGGAAAAGATGCTCATCTACGAAGGTTTTGTTCACGACCCTGACCTAAAAATCGCCTTCAAGCTGATTCGAAAACCCATCGAAAAGAACATTGCCATCCTCGAAAAGGAACTGGCGACCTATTCGATCCCTTCTCCCGACCGGAACAGAGCCAGCGCGCAGTTGCAGGGTGACTCGGATTCTATCAATGACGAGTACATAGCGATGGATCTCTTCTTGTACTTCCAGGAGCATGTGGAAAATCTACTCAGTGTTTTTTACTCCGCTGTCACCAATGATTCTCTCCGCAAAACAATCAAACAGATGGCAGCGAGGACCATCACGGATACAGACTATCTCGTCCATTATTTAAGGGCCAAAGGCTGGATGGAGAAACCACCCATGGTGAAAGAAGCCCTCACCGTCGATGCCAAGTCTCTCTCCCTAGCGGAAGCAGCCAGCCTTCATGACCATCTCACCTATCGCTACGACACCATGCATCTTACCAATATCTTTACATCCATCGCCCACGATCTTGATTTCCAAGCTGTACTGCACATGGGATTAACGAGGTTGAACAAGCAGATTACCCTTTTGGAAAAGCAGCTGAAGGCCTACCATGTGCCGTTCCCTAAACGGCCAGGGAAATTCACCCTTTCCCTGCAAAACGTTCGTTTCTTCGAAGATGATACGATTTTCAGGACGATTGACAGTTTTATGCAAGGTGCCGGAGGCAAGCACGCTCAGGCGTTCAAACAGGCCACTTACAACGATGAAATCCGTGAACTGTTCCGGGATCTGCTGCTGGATGAAATGGAGGTATTCGATGATTTCATGAAGTTCGGCAAGTTAAAGGGCTGGCTGAACCCTGTACCAACCTATATTCCGTAGGAGAACGCAAAAGAGCCCGACTACCATGGGCTCTCAATTCGTGCTTCAGCGGGACCAGAATCGAGTAGAAAGGCCAATGGCCACGCTCGTATCGGCTGGAAAGACATGGCGGACTCGCAGGAAATAATTTTGGGCTATCTCCACTTTACTGCTGAGATAGGGTTTGTTATAGCCGAAGTGATAACCTACGCCTAGCACCAACTGCACCAGGGGAATCTCATCGCGCAAGCGCCAGTTGATCTCCACCCCTAATGCCTGGGTAGCATACTCAAAGAAAGCGTCCAGAGAGAACTTTTCCTCCAGGCGCAAAAAGATTCCGAGATCGCGATTGGACATGCTTACGCCGGGTATGCATTCCCTACTCCTAGAGGCTATACCCTCTTTGCTCATGGCGTCCACATATTCATAGGGGCTCCTAGCGGCCGCCTCCACCAAGTCAGGGGTGGACCGGGCGGCGATGCCATAGCGCCCCTGCTCTGGATCCCACAGGGATAGCTCAGCCAGGGCCCTTTCTTTGACCTCCCTATGCTGGATGGGACGCTTTTCTACACCAGCGGGCAGATCCCGCCGACGATGGATATAGACATGGAAAAACTCAGGATGGATATCAATTTTATCCTCCGAAGCCAGCTCTCTAAGGGCGCGCGCCAAAGTCTGATGGTCTTCGTGGGGATCCAGTACACTCACGGTTCTGTGGATGCTGCCGGGATAAAGCTCAGCAAAAAGCCGCATGATCCGCTGGACCGCCTCTGGGGGTATACTCCCGTCTGGATAGTCCAAAAAAAGCACCTGACTGGGGTCTACACCAAGAGCTTGCAGAGCGGCTAAGGTCTCCCGCATCCGTGCTGCGCCAAACTCCTCCCGGGTCAAAGCAATTCTCCGTCCGTCGGGACCTTGTAGGTCATGACGCGCCAGCGACCCTGCTCCATGGGAGAAGTAGATGAAATAATTGGTGTTGCCTGCCTGCACCGATTGGACAATACTGTCGGCCATTCCGATGGTCTCATCATCAGGATGGGGCAGGTACCAAATAACAGTCTCCCTCGCAAGAGCTGTCCAGGGGAGCATCAGAAACAGCAGGACCGCGATGCAAGGCAGTATTGGCCGCACTAAAATCGACCCCCTATGATCCCAAACCGCCACTTGACGGGTTGCTCCTGCCCGAATTCCAAACCGATCTGAACATCCAGTGGATAGAGACCAAAGACGCGTACTTCACTGCCGACCCCTGCGGTATAGCGCAGCCCGGGATCCCAGGCTGGAAGGGAGCTTTCTACATCCAGACCTGCATAGAGATAACCTCGGGCCAAGACCACTTCCCACAGAGGAGTATACTCCGCACGGGGGAACCAGCGGATCCGAGGACCAATGCTCGTATACAAGGTTTCGTCTGGCAGGCGGCGCTTGCCGACCTCCAGGGCCGAACCGATGGTCAAGTTGGAAAAGCGCAGCAGATCAGGACTGCGGGCCCACAACTTCCAGGCCAGAGACCCTTGGGTATAATACTCCGCCCCTAGATAGCTGCGTCCAATGGGGGGCGAGGCGATCCTCAGACCGTAGGTGAGGCCTTGATCATGACGGGATGTGCGAGCCAACACTTCCAGCGCCATGCTTTCCGGTTTGGACCAGGCAATATACCCCTCATGCCGCTGATCTGCCAGACCAAAGTGATAACGGTAACCGATCTGCCACGATCCAAGGGGGCCGCCTGCAAGGGTCAAACCCATGGCGGGGAGGGCGTTTTCCTCGTCAAATTGCAGATTCGGCTTGATCCCAAGAGGGGGCCGCAGCTCCCTGGCCGCTTCCTCAGCCCGTGTTAGCCTCTGTTCCAATTCTAGGGGGGACAACCCCTCCTGCCTGAAAGGTACAAATTGAAACTGGGGATCATGGGCCAAAATCGCTACTTTGATCTCCTCCCCGTGCTTGAGGCCAGACTGGTAGCCTTGTTCAATGAAGTAATCGCTTTTCTGATAATCCATATAGGAGTCAAACTTGACGTCGGGAACAATGACTACATCCGCTTCTTCCGTGTTTTGCTGGACATAGCCGTCAATCATAAACCACATGGTCAGCTGGAGGATGTTGAGCACACTGTCGTAGTTGATCTCCGCCAGCTCTTTCTTGACATCCACTCCCACAACCACGTCAGCCCCTAACTCCTTGGCCACATTGACGGGCACCGCATTCTTCATGCCGCCATCCACATAGTATTCGCCCTCAATTGCCACTGCGGGGAAAAGCCCAGGAATGGACATGCTCGCCAAAACACCGGTACTGACCGGACCTTCATGGATGGCCCACTCCTCACCGGTCGTCACATTGGTGATCACCGCATAAAAGGGAAGCACGAGATCCGAAAACGTGTCCCCATCCAAGAGGGCGTCGAGGAAGGCTTCGATCTTACCGGTATCCAGCAGTCCGCCCTTGGGCGGAATCTGTAGATCCACAAGGTTGTCGCCGCTAAGTTCAGCGAGAACAGTACGGATATTGTCCACGGAATAGCCCGAGGCGTAGAGGCTGGCCACAATACTGCCCATACTGGTGCCCACCAGCAGATCAATGGGGATGCCCTGGTCCTCAAAGGCTTGGATCAGCCCGATATGGCTAAACCCCCGAGCGGCACCACCGCCGAGCACCAAGGCTACCCCGGGGGCCGCCTGGGCAGAGGCCGTGAAAATTGCGAGCAGAAACGCTAAGGGGATGAAAATTCGCATCATCAGTTTGTGCACCACTGTCTCTCCTTTACTGAGTGAAATAATTCTGGAACGGATCAACCATTCCTTCTAAGTTAAGGATTACCAGTGCTGCCAAATTTCGACGCATCGCTCTAGCGCTGAACTCGACCCGATGCATCGCCTTGGGACAAAAGTTCGACCTCGTCTGCTGAAACCAGGTTGAAATCACCATGGATGGTGTGTTTGAGGCAGGAAGCAGCCACGGCAAACTCCAGAGCTTGGGAGCAATCCATACCACGAATTAGGGCATAGATCAGTCCGCCGCAAAAAGAGTCTCCTCCGCCCACACGATCCACAATACGGATGGAGTATTTGCGCGATTGATAGAACTCCTTGCCATCATAGAGCATGGCCGACCAGTTGTTGTCGGAGGCGGAAAGACTCTCCCTAAGGGTAATGGCCACCTTCTCCACACCGAAGCGCTGCATCAGTTCCCCAGCCACGTCCAGGTAGCCTTCAGTGTGGAGTTCACCTGTGGTCACATCGGATCTCCCCGCCTTGATTCCAAAAACCTGGTCCGCGTCTTCCTCGTTGCCAATGATAATGTCCACATACTCCATCAGCTTGCCCATGACACGGCCGGCCTTCTCGGGGCTCCACAGCTTTTTGCGGTAGTTGAGATCCACACTCACCGTAACACCTAGATCTCGGGCCGCCTGCAGAGCTTCCAGAGTAACAGCGGCAGCACTGTCACTGATGGCAGGGGTAATCCCGGTGAAATGGAACCAAGAAGCTCCGTCCAAGATCCGTTTCCAGTCAAACTCGCCCGGTGCCGCCTCAGCTATGGAGGAACCGGCCCGATCATAGATGACCTTCGAGGGCCGCTGCGAAGCGCCGTGTTCGCAGAAGTAGATGCCCAAACGGTCGCCGCCCCGCTGCACATAGTCCGTATTCACTCCGCAGGCCCGCAGGGCATTGATGGCACTTTGCCCGATTTCGTGGGCAGGAACCTTACTCACAAAGTGTGATTGGAGGCCATAGTTGGCCAAAGATACCGCCACATTCGCTTCTCCTCCGCCGTAGATGGCATCAAAGGATGAGGCTTGGACAAAACGCAAATAACTAGGGGGCGATAGCCGGAGCATGATTTCGCCCAGGGTTACAACCTTCTTGTTTTCCATAGCAAATCTCCTCTCCCCATCACGCTCTTAGCTTGCTCGAGCTGCCTGAACAGCTGCAATGTAGTCTGCAGCCAGACGAGTTAGAGCCGGCCAGTCCTTCTTCGCCACAATGCCCTTGTTTACCAAGGCCGAACCAACGCCAACAAAAACCGCTCCAGCCTTAAGAAATTCCCCTAAATTGTTAATGTCCACTCCACCGGTGGGAGTCAGCTTGACTTGGGGTAAGGGTCCCCTGACGTCTTTGAGGAACGAGGGCCCTAGTCTGGTAGCAGGAAACACCTTGACCACATCGGCTCCCCCTTCCCACGCGGTAAGAATCTCTGTAGGTGTATAGGCTCCGGGAATCACGATTTTGCCGTAGCGTTTTCCCATGGCGATAACATCCATATTGGTAATGGGGGAAACTAGAAAATCCGCCCCAGCCAGCATGGCTATTCTGGCCGTCTCAGGATCCAAGATGGATCCCGCCCCAATAATCGCCCTGCCTCGCAGGACTTTGGAAGCCTTGTAGATGGCTTCAGTCGCTCCGGGAGAGGTCATGGTGATCTCGACTCCCACGATACCCCCCTCAACTAAGGCTTCACAGATTGATACCAACTCATCACCATCTTGCGTCCGAATAACGGCGACAACTCCGGTTTCAACAAGTCTCCCCAGCTGCTCTTCTTTCGTCATCTTGCATCCTCCTCTGTTCTACCACCTTGTTGCCCAATGGGCAACAAGGTTGCGATCTCTCACCCCAGCTATTCAAGACGGGACTAGGTATTTCCTGCCTGATCTTCTGGGAAACCCCATTTTTGTTACCTAAACTGAAACCTAGTTGCCATTTGCGCAACTTGCTGTATAATAGAACGTGAAATGCGAGCCGAACCGGACAAAGGAGCGGAAGTGATGACAGCGGCAAGAGCAGCGAAAAAGGAACGAGGCCCCATGCGTTCTGTAACCCAAGCTTTGAGGGCTTTGGATTACCTCTCTACATGTAAGGGTGGTGCAGGAGTAACCGAAGTAGGAGCAGCCCTGGGCGTCCACAAAAGCACGGCATCGAGGCTCTTGAGCACTATGAAAGCCCAGGGCTACGTAGCCAGAGATGAGCTTACCGGGAGATATTCCCTAGGTATTCGCCTCGTGGAACTGGCCCAGACAAAGCTGGAGCAATTCGATCTGCGCAGCCAGGCCAGACCATATTTGAAGGAGCTGTCCGAGCGAACCGAAGAAACGATCCATCTAGGCATCATGGAGCAAGGACGACTGGTCTATATTGATAAGATCGACACCACACATGTGCTCGTGATGCGCTCGAGGATCGGTTACCGGATCTCTCCCCACTGTACGGCTTTGGGCAAGGCCATTTTGGCGGTGCTCCCCGAGGCTACCAGGGATAGCATTATTGATGCAACAGACCTGAAGCCCTTCACCCCCCATACCATTACGGATCCCTCTGCGTTCCGGGAGCATCTCCGCAAGGTAGCAGTCCAGGGATATGCCTGCGATGACGAGGAACACGAAGTGGGAATCCGCTGCGCTGCGGCTCCAATCCGGGATCATGAGGGGGGAGTCCCCGGCGCCATCAGTGTCTCAGCGCCGATTACCCGTATGTCGAAGGAGCAGATGGAAGAGATGGGAGTCTTAGTTCGCGATGTGTGCCTCAGGCTCTCCGCATCCCTTGGTTATAGAATCTAGAACCCCAAACCCTGAGCCAAGAGTGCATCAGGGTTTTTTGTCCCCAAAAAATTGGTCTTGACATTATTTTTTATTATGTATATTATGTATAATAGATAACTAAATGAGATCTGCTATTCACTATTAACAAAGGAGGCTATCATGGATATCATTGAATTTCATGAACGCATTTGGGATCTGCTTCGTTCCATTTCCAACGGAATTGATAGCACCCTCCGATCAATTGTGGATGGATTTGGGATCACGATGGTGCAGATGAGGCTTTTGGTTGAACTGAAAAGCTGCCAGGAGTGCACCATCGGCGAGTTAAGCGCAGCCATCGCATCCGCACCAGGCAACACCTCAGCCATGTGCAAAGCTCTAGAAAAAAAGGGGCTTCTTACCCGCACCCGGGCCACCGAAGACGAACGTATTGTCTTGGTCTCCCTGAACGAGCACGGCCGGAACTTACTGGGGCGCGTTGAAAACGAGCTCAGTGCCAGGTGTAACCCCATTTTGGGGGAGTATTCTGACGCAGATTACCAAGAGATCATCCAAGGAATGACGAAGCTGAAAGAAATCGTATCCAGTCTGCACAGTGGATTTTGATCCCAACAAATAGGGAGGTTAGTGTCTATGCCAGAGCCAAAAAGGCCAACAAAAAAACCTTTGATCTTTTATTACCTTATCTCTTTACTTCTTGTTTTCTTGATCAACGCCGTCATCTTGCCCATGTTTATGCGGGATCAAGTCACGGCTGTGGATTACAGTGTTTTTCTCCAAGCGGTGGAAGAAAACCGAGTCACCCAAGTGGAGCTAAGCAGCGATGGCCAAGAAATCATGTATATCGCCACCGATCGCCATGGCCAGCTGCAACCGTACGTGACTGTGGCCATGCCCGATCCAAACCTGATTGAGAGACTGAGAGCTACTGATTCGAACATCCAGTTTTCTCGAATCAAACCAACCCAAATCTCACCCATTTTGACCTATCTCTTCAGCCTGCTCTTCCCAATTTTGCTCATCTTTGGTTTGGGTCGCCTTTTTTCCAGACAGCTGCAGCAGCGTATGGGTAATGCCATGTCCTTTGGCAAGAGCAGCGCCAAGATCTACGTGGAAGCCCAAACAGGCAAAACCTTTGCGGATGTGGCTGGACAGGACGAAGCAAAGGAAGCCCTGACGGAAATTGTGGATTTTTTGCACAACCCTGGCAAATACGCAGGGATTGGGGCAACCCTCCCCAAAGGCGCTCTTCTGGTCGGTCCTCCGGGAACAGGCAAAACTCTTTTAGCTCAAGCAGTGGCCGGCGAAGCAGACGTCCCCTTCTTTTCCATCTCGGGCTCAGAATTTGTGGAAATGTTTGTGGGAATGGGAGCGGCAAAGGTGCGAGACCTGTTTAAACAGGCCAACGAAAAAGCACCCTGTATCGTGTTCATCGACGAGATAGACACGATTGGCAAAAAACGCGGTGACGGCGGATTCTCCGGTAATGATGAACGGGAGCAGACCCTCAATCAATTGCTGACAGAAATGGACGGATTTGACAGCCGCAAAGGGGTCGTGCTCCTGGCCGCCACGAACAGGCCCGAGTCCCTAGACCCCGCCCTCCTCCGCCCGGGGCGCTTTGATCGCCGCATCCCAGTTGAACTGCCGGATCTTGGGGGCCGAACGGCCATTTTGAAGGTGCATGCAGCCAAGGTGAAGATGGAGGCCGACGTGGACTTCGAAGCCATTGCCAGGGCCACAGCCGGGTCTTCAGGTGCGGATCTGGCCAACATTATCAACGAAGCCGCCTTGCGAGCAGTGCGCATGGGACGGCAGCGTGTTAAACAGGAAGATCTCGAAGAAAGCGTCGAAGTGGTGATCGCAGGCTACGAGCGAAAAAATGCGGTCATTTCTCCTCAGGAGAAGGAACTCATTGCCTACCACGAGATTGGGCATGCCTTAGTGGCAGCTAAACAGACTAACTCCGCACCAATAACAAAGGTCACTATTGTCCCCCGCACCTCTGGAGCCTTGGGTTACACGATGCAGGTGGAAGAGGACGAACGCCACCTCATGAGTAAAGAGGATGCCATGAACAGAATCGCCATCCTGACGGGAGGACGTGCCGCTGAAGAGCTTGTCTTCAATACGGCTACCACGGGAGCGGCCAACGATATTGAACAAGCTACCAAATTGGCCAGGGCCATGGTCACCCGTTACGGCATGAGTGAACAGTTTGGAATGGTTGCCTTTGAGAGCGTGATCAATCCCTACCTAGGAGGGGATGCGTCCTTGACCTGCTCAAGTGAAACATCAGCGGCAATTGACAAGGAAATCATCCGACTGGTGAAAAAGGGGCAGGAAAAGGCCATCAATATCCTTAAGGATAATTTGGATAAATTACACGAGTTATCCCGGGAGCTTCTAAAGAGGGAGACTCTCACCGGTCAAGAGTTCATGCACATCCTCGAAAGTTAATTTCCCCCAAACGAAGGGCCGCCCTGCCATAAACAGGATGCGGCCCTTCCCTTGTTTGGCAGGGATTTTTGGGTTTCGCAGAGAAATCTGCAAGAGGAGGTAGAATGATGAGACCAACGAGAGAACAGGCATGGGAGATCCTTACCGAGTATACCAAGTCAGAGGCATTACTCCAACACGCCTTAGCTGTGGAGGCAGTGATGCGGCACTTTGCAGAACTGGCCGGTGAGGATCCTGATCCGTGGGGTGTAATCGGGCTGCTCCACGACCTCGATTACGAGCAGTATCCCCAGGAGCATTGTCACAAAACAGCGGAGATTCTAACAGAAAAAGGGGTTAATGCCCAGTATATTCGGGCCATCGGCAGCCACGGCTATGGCATTTGTACAGATATTGAGCCCCAGAGTGCGTTGGAGAAGACACTGTATACCATCGACGAGTTAACAGGCCTGATCAACGCCGTCTGCTTGATGCGCCCATCCAAGAGCGTGCTCGACCTGGAAGTGAAGTCGGTCAGGAAAAAGTTCAAACAGCCGAGTTTTGCTGCAGGCGTGAACCGGGCAGTGATTACCAAGGGCTGCGCAATGATGGGCATGGACCTTGCTGATGTCATTGCAGAAACCATTTTGGGTATGCGAAATGTTGCTGCTGCAATTGGATTACAGGGAGATCTTTCTGAAGTAGAAAAGTGAGCGGGAAGGCGGCCATAGCCAATGCCAGGGACAAAGGTGAGGCTATTTGAAAACGTGTTTTGGCGCAGGACGGCCATGGTCCTTGTGATCATGGCGTTCTTCCTTAGTCTGCTCCTGGTTTTCTTCCAGATGTCCCAAAACTCGCTGATTGCGTCTCTGACGCGCATGAATAACGAATTCGTGGAACAAGTGGACACGGTCTCCGGCACCCTGCTGGAGATTATTCAAAACACAGCGATGCAGATGTTTTACTCCCGCTCCTTGGCCAAACTGCGCACTGTAGACGCGCTCACCAACCCTGAGCGCATCGCTGGATTGCGGGATCTGGGGAACTGGGTCAGCAGCAGTACCTTTTTATCCAGTGCGGTGATTTACAATTCTATAGCCGACACCATTTTCACCTCGGACGGAGGCCACATAGAGCGCCACCTCTTTTACGATCCAGCCACGGCCGGCCTGATGCTGTCCCAAGAAAAACACGGCTCAACGGGTCCCATGAAGCGACATACAGCCGAAGGCGATGTCTACTCCTTCCTGTTCTTCGAATCCAATGTGCCCCACGGCGGTTCTTTGCTACTCAATGTCAGGGCCCAATGGTATGAACAGCAGCTCCTGGGAATCTCCTCGGAACACAGCGCCGTTGTGGTAGACGAGGAAGGGACCATCTTGGTCACGGCCGACCAGTCGCTTACCGAGAAGACAACGGAGATCTGGCCCACATTGCTTCAGCGTGCGGAGGGAAACAAAGGGCACGGTTTTGTCCTCGATCCCGGCGGTAAGAGCGGCTGCATGTACTATCGACTATCCAATCTGGGGGTCTACTATCTCACCTTCTTTGAAACGGAGACCATCTTACCAGGCTTAACCAAGGTCCGTAATTTCACAGTGCTTCTCTTGGCCGCCGTTACGGCTCTTTTAGTTGGCGGTGCCCTCTACGCGCTGTTCACATTGTACCTGCCCTTTAGGGCCATTCGCGAAGCTCTGATGCAATCGGGCTCAGCGGAGGTCAATGTGGTCCAGCAGGTGGATCGATTGCTGGAAAGTCAACTCGAACAGCAGCTGGCCGAACAGATGGAATGTCTCTTGCAGGGGGGAGAAACCCGTCTCTTGGGCTACCCAGCCTCCCTGCTGCTTGTAGCATCATCGGACTGTGCCCAAGTGCGCAATGAAGTTGAAAAACAGACCACCCTGCCCTCGCTCACCGCTGCGCATGCCTTTGGATGTGCTGTTATCGTCAGCGGCATGGGAGAAGAGGAAACAGGCCGTCTTTGCCTGGCTCTGGCCAGTGCCTTGGATTGCCGCTGTCTCTATGGGACACCCCGGGATTCCGCAGAAGAACTGGCTCAAAGCTATGGGAATTTGCTGGACCTCTGGCAGCGACGGTTCCTCTATGCGGGGCAGCAGGTTTTGTCGGAGAAGCTCACAGCCAATTATGACTCTCCCCTGGACTTTAGGACCCAGGACACAGAGCCCCTATTTGCCTTTCTCAGGACCGGTCAGCTCGAAGAAGCCCGGTCCGAATGGAAACGGATTTTTGATCGAATCCGCTCGGCCAAATTCAATGATTTCCGCTTCTTCGTACGCTATATCTTGAATCATCTCCATACTATGCAGAGCGAGTTGGGCTTAGAGCTCCTGGTCAATGCCCAAGAGATCCTGGAAGATCTCGAAGATATAGCCCATCTGCACCACTTTCTGGACAGTATGTTCACGCAGATCGTAGCAGCCCAAAGCAGTCGCAGAAAGGATAGCCTCCAGCAACTGGCGGCCAAGATCAATGAGCGAATCGATGTCGGCTTTGCAGACGACAGTCTTTCAGCCCAGAGTATTGCCGACGAAATGGGCATGAATGCAGCCTACATAGGGAGACTGTATCGGGAATGTACGGGGATATCCATTGGCGCGGCGATCAAGCAAATCCGTATTGAAAACGCAAAAAGGCTGCTCAAAGAAATAAGGGAGCCAGTCAAGGAAATTGCGGGGCGCGTCGGATTTTCCAATACCAAGTACTTTTTTGTGGTCTTTAAAGAGCTGGTGGGTATGACCCCCAAAGAGTTCCAAAACAGAGAGTGAGCGATGACCCATGATCAAACCCTGCTGTTTGCACAGCAGGGTTTTTTGGGATTGAGACCTAGATCAACTGGCGCCGCTGGCGCTCTTTTTCCGCATCTTCATCCTCCACAGGATACCACATGGGTTCGACAAAGCGAACGCTGCAACTCTCGCCTTGGGAAAATGTGATCCGATGAGGAGTTTGCACCTTGAGGGTCTGGTTGCCGATGGGGACAACATACTCGGTACGGTCCGTCAAGAAGATCCTAGTCTGAATATGTGTCTGGTAGCCGCCGGCCGCTCCCAGTTCGATGGCATTGGGGCGAGAAGCCATGATCATTTCCCGGTCAGCGCCTTGCGGTACAGGGACATCCAGCGGATGTTCCAGATCCCCCTCGGGATACGCCTGGCCGTCCCGGATGATCACCTTCAAAAAGGTACTTTCACCCAGGAAGCTGTGGACAAACCTGTTGATCGGCTTGTTATACAGATTCTCCGGTGTGTCAATCTGCATGATTTTGCCCATATCCGCCACCAGCATCCGATCGGATATCGCCATCGCTTCCGATTGGTCGTGCGTAACAAAGATGATCGTGAAGCCGAATTTCCTTTGCAGTTCTTTCAGCTCAAAACGCATCGTTTCCCGCAGCTGAGGGTCAAGATTGGACAGGGGCTCATCCAGGAGCATCACCTTCGGATTGGTCACAATGGAGCGGGCTAGGGCAATCCTTTGCTGCTGACCCCCGGATAAATCGGAGGGGAACACCCTCTCCAAACCGGTCAGACTGGTATGACGCAGCGCTTCCGCTACTCGCCGTTCAATCTCAGAGCGGTTCACCTTCTTGATCCGCAGAGGGAAGGCCACATTCTCAAAGACGTTTTTGTGGGGCCAGACGGCGAAGGCCTGGAAGACCATCCCCAGATCCCTCTCCTCGGGCGGAACATAGAGGTTGGATCGACTGCTGGACACAGGGCGTCCACTTAGGTAGATCTCGCCTTCCGTCAAGTCCTCAAACCCGGCAATCATTCTGAGGGCCGTTGTCTTACCGCAACCTGAGGGTCCGAGGATGGAAAAACACTCCCCTTCATACACTTCGAAGTTAAAGTCATCCACGGCCACCACATCTCCTAGGGTCTTGGTGACAAAACGCTTGGTAACATGTTTAAGCTGCACTTGTACTTGAGCCATGGGCTAAACCCCCCTTCGATCTTTGTTCAGAGTGTTCACAACGGCATTGATGATAATGATCAGCACGATGGCCACAGAACCGAGGGCCGAAGCCTGGGGCATCATACCGGCATCGCGCAGAGAGTAGATTTGAACACCCAGTGTCCGGGTGTAAGGACCATAGAGCAGAACCGATGTGGTCACCTCACGCATGGCTGGCAAGAAGATCAAGAAGAAGCCGGAAACCATGGCAGGACGGATCAACGGAAGCGTAATGTCCTTCAAACTCTCCGTATGGGAGGCACCGCAGGTGCGGGCTGCCTCCTCCAGCGACGGATGCACCTGTAAGAGGGCAGCCGATGAAGTCTTCATGGAGAAAGACAGGTATCTGGCAATGTAAGCTATGAGGATAATCCACAGCGTGTTGTACAAGTTGATCCGCAGACTGCCCGACCAGGCCAGGATGACACCAATGGCCAGAACAGTTCCGGGAATGGAGTAAGGAAGCACCGATAGAATTTCCAAGGCCCCCGTACCCTTGGGTTTGATTTTCTGGACAACATAAGCGATTAAGGTACCCAGCAGCATGCTGATGATGCCTGCGCTGATGGAGAGGACAAGGGAGTTCTTGATGGAAGCCAAAGTTCCACTGGTGGTAAAGATCCTCTGGTAGTTGGCTAGAGTGAAGTTGGCGGGGATCAGCGGCAGACCATAGGCGCGCACCAAACCCACCAAAAAAATCATGCCCAGAGGAACAACTACGATCACAACTAAGGTCGACAGGGCCAGCACAAAGAGGGGAATCCGGGCGCCGCGCAAGTTAATCAATGTGGGACGCATGCTCTTACCCTTGATGATGTCGTATCCCCCGGAGCTGAGTACCTTCTTCTGAACCCATAAGGCCAGGGAAACAACGGCTACCAGCAAAATGGATAGAGCGGCCGCCTGACGTATGCCCTCGAAACTCCCTCCCGAACGGGCAATAACCGAATAGATCCGGGTGGGCAAGGTGAAGATTCCTTGTGAAAATCCCAGAATAGCCGGGACCCCAAAGTGTGCCAAGGAGCTGATCAGAATCTGCAATGCACCTGCAGAGATGGCAGGAGTGACCAAGGGGAGCGTGATCTTCCAGATCACCTTGCCCTGCCTTGCTCCGGCAATGCGAGCACTTTCCTCCAAGGTAGGATCCATGCGCTCGAGTGCGCTTACCACCTGCATGAACACAAAGGGAAAGTAGTAGGAGATCTCGACGAAGACAATACCCCAGATGGTGTTAATGTTCAGGGGTGCCGAAGAAAGGTTAAAGGTCTGCATCAACCAGCGGTTCAGGTAGCCAGAACGACCGTTGAGCAGAAGATCCCAGGCCATGGCCCCCAAAAAGGGCGGGAACATGTAGGGGATCGTAAAGAGTGAACGCATCAGCTTCTTGCCGGGGATATTGCTGCGCCCTAGAAGCCAGGCGTAGAAGACCCCCATGATGGTTCCAAAGACAGTGACAAGGGCTCCGATCTTGATTGTGTTCCACATGGAAGCGATGGTGGTGTCCCGGGTCAGTTGGTCCACGATCAAATCTAGCGTAAACTTACCCTCATAGAAAAAAGCATGATAGACGATCATGAAAATCGGGGTAACCACGATCACCAATAACAGCACAAAGCTCAGACCGGTCATCATACCGTCAAGGCTGAACCGACGTCCCTCCATAGCAGCAAGATCCCTGTTTTTTCGTAAATTGATCATGAATTTCAGGCCCCCCTCGCGACAGCTGGATAATAATGGGGATTCAGAAACCTCAACCCCACTTCGCTGCCCTCTTTCGCCACTCCAACAAGTGTGGCATCGAGTGTACTCTGCTGAACCCGGAGTTCCCTATCGCCGGCCTGCACAAAATAATCGTACTCACTTCCCAAGAACACGCTGCGCCGTACTCTCGCCCGGATCGGCGATGCCCCATCAAAGGTGATATCGTTGGGACGAATCCCCATGTCCAAAGGCAGGCCGCCACCTACCTCGGGAGGTACCTCTTCGGGCCAGGGGACCATCTGGCCTCCCAAATCAAGATGGTACGCTGAGTCGATGAACTTCAAAGGAAGAAAGTTGGTGACACCAATGAACTCGAAGATGAAGCGATTCTTGGGTCGCAAAATGATGTCCTCGTCGGTTCCAATTTGGACCAACTCACCTTGGGGATCCATAATGGCCAATTGATCCCCCAAGTGCAGGGCGGCCCTTTGATCATGGGTAATGTAGAAAATCGTGGTGCCAATATTGCGCTGCAGTTCTCGGATTTCGTTGAGCATTTGATCCCGCAACTTTGCATCCAGATTGGTAATCGGTTCGTCCAAGACGATCAAACTGTCACTGCTCATCAGAGCCCGGGCAATGGCCACCCGCTGCTGCTGTCCGCCAGAGAGCTGGCTGGGAAGATGATTGATGTACTCACTCATGCTCACTTGTTTGAGTACATTTTGGACTCTTCGAGCGATTTCTTCCCTCTTGACCCGCCGTTTGCGCAAGGGATATGCAATGTTTTCCTTCACGGTTAAGTGGGGCCAGACAGCGTAGTCCTGAAACACAATGCCAATGCCGCGCCGTTCTGCAGGGACATTGATCCGTCTCTTGCTGCTGAACATGCAGACGTCATCGACATAGATCTCACCCTGATCCGGCCTGCTCAAGCCTAAGAGGCAACGCACCAGTGTCGTTTTTCCACAACCAGATGGTCCAACTAAACACATGATCTCGTTTTTCGGCAACGACAGTGAAAAGTCTTTCAGTACCTGGTTATCGCCGTAACTGAAGGAAATGTTCTCAAATCTTACGTAGGCCATGCTTTCCTCCTCCTGCTGATGATATAAGGTGAGCAGCAGGCAATACCTACCCGCTGCTCCTTCACCTTCGTTCTCTAAACTTGTAGCTTTAAACTTCGCCTTTAGATACCAAAGATGCGATCATAAGCAGCCAAGTTCTCGTCATTTTCCTCAGACATGGCCTCCAAGTCAAGGGAGAGCGCCTTCTTGGCAATGGCTTCCACATCTACATCCGCTTGCTCCACATCATTGCGGACGGAGATCAGGTTCTGCTCAACAAGGATCTCTTGTCCTTCTTTGGAGAGAATAAAGTCGTAAAGCAATTTGCCATTCTCGTTATTGGCCGAGTTCTTCACAAGCCCAATGGGACTGAAGATGGATACAGTGTCTTCCGGGAATACAAAGGCGATGGGCGAACCTACACTGGCCAGATTGGCGGTGACATAGTCTAAGCAGACCCCAACTCGATAGGCGCCTGCAGCCAACTGGTTATGGGTGGCGGTTGTTCCGCTCTCGACATAACAGCCATTGGCCCGAAGCTGCTCCAAGAACTCGATTCCGTACTTGTCACTGCTCACAATAGCGTTGAGCCAGAATTTCGATGTGCCCGATGTCCCAGGGTCGGTCATGACGATTTGGTCATTCCACTTTGGATCCAGTAGATCAAACCAGCTCGTTGGTGCTTCCTCTGCTTTTACAAAGACTGTGTTGTAAGCGATACCCATGTTCATCATGCGGGCACCTGTGTAGTAGCCGTCCTTATCCTTGTAAGCGTCATCGATTTGATCCGCCTCTGGGGATGCGTAGGCTTCCAAAATGCCCAGTTCCTTAAAGGAAATGTAGTCGGCGGGGTCGCCTACCCAAATCACATCGGCTCCAACTGTGCCAGCCTGTGCTTCTGTGGCGATCTTGGTCATGACCCGGCCGGTTCCGGCGAAATAGTACTCCATCTTGATGTCGGGATACTTTGCTTCAAAACCCTGCTTGATGGCTATAAGTTGGTCCTCTTGCATCGAAGAATAGAGCATAACCGTTCCACTAGCCGCCAAACCTGTACCTACAACAGCGAACAGCATGGACAACAAAACAAGCATAACGAAGGACTTCTTGTTCAGTTTCATTGGAAAGCACTCCCCATTTCCTTTTGATTTTGGTACCTTTCGTGTTAAGTATATATAGACTGTGTGGGGGATGTGAAGTTTGAACTCACTATACTATTCTCGAGTATAATTTTTAAACCATTGCCCCTTGCCCTGCAAGCATTTCTTACCATCCTAGCCGGCAGTTGGATCTGGAGGGCAGGAACCTGCACAATGAACGGGAATAAAGGAAAAAACAAGAAAGGAGACTCCCCATGGCATATCACGATCAACCTGCAACCTATGTTGAACGTATCCAGCTGCGCATAGAAAATCTCCATCGATCCCTGGAGTTCTATCAGAATATCTTGGGTTTTACGATCCTAGAACGTACTGAAAGCGAAGCCAAGCTGAGCGCAGATGGCCTCAGAAGTATCGTGTCCTTAGTCCAGCCCGCGGATATCATGCCCAAAGTGAGGCGCAGAGCTGGCCTTTATCATTTTGCCCTGCTCCTGCCGGAGCGATCGGACCTCGCTTCCATGGTCGTCCATCTGGTCAACCAAGGCCTGCGCTTTGGATCGGCCAACCATCTCGTAAGTGAAGCCATTTATTTCGAGGATCCGGACGGTAATGGCATCGAAATCTTTGTAGATACCGATCCTTCCACCTGGACCTGGACTCGGGACGGCGTGACCATGTCCAGCGAGCCTTTGGACTTTGACGATCTACTCCAAGAAGCCGGGGCCCAGGCACCCTTCGTGCACCTGCCCCCAGCCACAATTCTAGGACATATTCATCTCCATGTCTCTGAACTGGCAAGCGCAGAGAGATTCTACACCCAGGGATTGGGCTTTGACGTCGTCACCCGTTTTCGGGACAATGCCTTATTCTTATCGACCCAGCGCTACCACCATCACATTGCCCTGAACACCTGGAATGGTGCGGGAGCCCCCCCGACGCCAAGAAACAGCGTTGGCCTCGACTTCTTCACCCTTATATACCCCAGCAAAGAGGCTTTGGTCACAGCGGCCGCCAATCTCCAGCGTCTAGGTGCCCCTGTAAGGATGGAGAGGGGAGATGTGATCACGACAGACCCATCGGAACACGAAATCCATTTGACGATCCAGAAGTAAACCTCTGTTGGCCTCTACGGCAGGATCATGTCCCAAGCATGGGCAACAAGCCCGGCGCCAAAAGAAAAGGGTATGCTCAAGATCAGTTTATAGGTGTAAAACTTCAGTCCAAAGAAGCCTGACTCAAAGGGCAGCTTATTTAAACTCAGCAGACACCAACCGGTGATAATGGCCACCACGGTTCCCAATCCTGCACCAGACGATAGTATGGAGGCAATAATGGGGAACGACGCATAGGGCCCCATGGCCATGATCATCCCGCCCAATGTACCGAGGATGATGCCCTTCAGCCCTGCCTCTTTGGACAACCAACCCTCTACAAACTCCGGGGGTATCAGCACTTCAATCATTCCCGCTAAAATCAAGGCACCCACTATCAGCGGTGCCGATCGCATCATCTGCTTCAGCCCTGCCTTTAAGCCTTCCCCGTGCCGTCCGTTTGTCTTGGCATTGATCAGGATTAGGAGCAGGGCTGCTATACTAAGAATTGTGTTGGTCTGCGCCATCTCGCTCCCCCGTCTGCAAAAAGATACTCTCCAGTGTTCTGCTGGCAAAGATACGCTGACTCAATAGACCGGCCATAATCGGGATCGGAAAGGTAACCAGATTCCTGACTAAAGCGACACGAGAGCCAAGCATGGCAACTTCCATGGGAATGCGCGAGAAGTCGTATAGGTTCTTCCCCAAAATGAAAGCGAAAAATATGTAGAAAGGCAATCCCTTCCCGGTAAAGCCTAAGGCAAATGGATAGTATATGTAGGGTCCTCCCGGGAACAATCCGCCCGCTAAGGCGCCGATTAGGATTCCCTTCATACCGCCGAATCTCTGCAGCCAGCGATCGAGCACGTCTTTGGACAGCAGAACTTGGATTTGCCCCATGATCACAAACGATAGAAAAATCATGAAAACCGAACGCAGGGCCGTGGCGGCCGAAACTTCCAGTCCCTCCAGGACGCGACTCCATCCGCCCACGACCAATGCAACTGCGGCGAGTCCAACCGTGAATAAGGAAATGATCACAAGGGATCGTTTCATGACATCCCTCCATAGTCGATGACAGTCTACCCTACTATATTCGTGAGGAACCCTGTAATCCTTCCACACTTGGAGGAGATCTTCATTGATTATGGAACATTCTAGTACGACCGATCCAAAAGAGCTCAGGGGGGATAAAGATGGCAAGTCATGCCTGCCAATTTCAGATAGGGCTTTTGGGTCCCTTTTACTTAGTTGTCGATCAAGAACAAGTGAGCGAAAAGGTGTGGAAGTCCAAAAAGGCCTTTACTTTGCTCAAGTACTTAGCCGCCAGACAGGGTCACAAAGTGTCGTCCGACGTGCTGATCGAACTTCTCTGGCCCGACAATGAGGATGTGGACAGCACAGCCAACCTCCATACAGCGGTTTGGTTTGTGCGTCGAATTCTCACCTCCAAGGAGGATCCCGATGCCGAGTCCCGCTTGCGTTATTCCAATGGAGCATATTGGCTGGATCTGGAAAACGGATGCATCGACGTTGGTTTGTTCGAGCACCATGCCAGAATGGCCCGGCAGCTCACGGAAACCGATCCTGAAACAGCTCTGATGCACTGCGATTCAGCCTTAGAACTGTATCGTGACGACTTTCTCAGCGAGGATGTCTATGATGAATGGACGATCTCCTATCGCGAAGATTATCAGGAGCTCTATTTTGAGGTTGTAGTTGGCTACGCAGAGTTATTAATGAAGCAACGGGATGATCTCCACGCGGCCATCAAAATTCTGCGGGACGCAGTGAAGAGAGATCCTTACCGTGAAGAGCTTTATCAGACGGGAATCAAGGCCTACATTCTCAGCGGGCGTTCTGTAGATGCCATCAACTTGTACGAGAGATACAGCAAAATGTTGATGGATGAGTTTCAGCTCGAACCAAGCCAGGCTACAAAAGACCTGATCGTCAAGCTGAAAGAGATGGCCATTGAAAAGGAGTCCTCCTCGATCGCCTCTGGCGGAGCGGACCCAAGAGCTGGAGCCTATGTCTGCAGCAGAAAGGAACTGCAATTTACACTCAACACCGAGCGTAGACGACTGGGTCGGGGTGGAAACAACTTTGCCCTGCTGCTTGCTGCAAACCTGCAAGGAAGCGTACTGCAGGGTCAACTGCGCACAGTCTTCCACATTCTGCAGCGTTCGACGCGCAACTCGGACCTGATCTGCCAATTCTCTGCCAATCTTGTTGTCTTGCTCTTACTCGACACAAATCTACCGCACTCCAAAGCAATCTGGCAGAGAATGAAGCAAGTACTGAGGGAACAGAAAGTGGACACATCGAACTTGTCCCTCACCCTACTCAA
>DUPN01000115.1 GCA_012838305.1 Bacillota bacterium
GGAGATGACAGGCTTGTCCACCTATTTTCTCTTCGGCAACCCAGCTGCCATGCCTTGCGGTTTAGGCCTGAGGCTTTGCGTCTTCATCTTTCGATGAATTTGCCTTTGTCGGATGGGGTGATGGCATTTTAGTTGACACCTACAGTATAAGGTATATTTTGGAATTCCTCAACCGTTTTTTCCCATTTTGTGATTTGGTGGTCACAGCTCAAGACGTGCCTTTCGTCTTGGTCTTGGCTTCACATTCTAGAATTCCTTTTGTTCTTGCACACTAAGAGCTACCCAGTGGTATAGCCTTTACCACCAGGTAGCTCTTTCGATGATGTGTTCTAATAGGATGCCATTTGCGCAGGAACCATATTGTCTAGAGTGTTCAGCACTTCAACTTCTGGGGATAAGAGCTGGCTGTGGAAAGAGCAGCGGGAGGCGATGTCATAACCAAGTTTGCTGCGGATCCGCTCCTCTACCAAGCTGGCACCTTTTTGATCCGTCTCCGAGAGAAGAACGGTCAAAAGCCCCTGGGACCATTGGGAGACTATGTCGCTTTTCCGGGTGGATCTGATTACAGCCGGAAAAATGTCCCTCAAGTGCCTGCTCCCGTCTAAGGCAATGGTCAGAAGCACCATGGGCCGGTCTGTCCTTTCCAGGCGCCGCTGCTCTACAGCCAAGATACTTCGGAAAACCTGTGGCTCGCAGATCATGCCGCCGCTGCCAACGGTGTGCATCGAGGTGGGGCTATTGCGGTTCCCCTTAATTTCCTCGAGCAAGGCCTTGGTTTCTGGATTGGGTTCCAGTTCAAGCTCGTCCCACAGCATCTTGGAATAGGCATTGTATTGGAAGATCGCCTCTGGGAGGCGTCCCATGGCCGCCAAAGAGCCCATCAGCAACTGATGCAATTCTTCCCGGTATGGATCCTTCTCCAGGGCTGCTCGGCAGATCGTTGCCGCCCCTTTGTGATCGCCTTTCAACTTAATCATCAGTCCGCTTATGCGTAGCGCTAGCTCCACGTACGTATTACGGCATTCGTGCCTGGTCCTTTCCGCCCAGTCCGCATAGGGATCTTCAGCCAAAAACTCGCCCCGCCAGAGCTTCAAGCCGCGGAGGCCGATCTCCAGGGATTTGTCTGGATCAAGCTGTTCTGCCCCCTCGCTTTCTAGGCAGAGACGCAGAAAGTCTTGCACATCCACGGACACAGAGCCTGTCGTGTCCAGCCAATAGAGGCCATTGCTAAACAGGACCCAATCTGTGCAGGGCAAATTTCGGGGCGTCTGATCCTTGAGGGTTCTTCGCAGGAAGTACATAGTCGTATGTAAATTGTGCATAGACACTTCGAACTCATAGTCGGGCCACAGAAGATCGATGAGAATGTCACTGGGGGTTTTCTCCCCGTATCGAGTGGCCAAGTACTTGAGGAGCAGCAAGGCCTTTCGTGATTTCCAACACTCCATCGGCAACGTTTCCCCGGCAACTTTCACCTGAAATGGTCCTAGCAGCTCAAGGCGCAATGAACATGCAGCTGGATTTCCCATGGACGTTTCACCCCCGTTTGTCCCATGATTTCGCCCTTTTTTCGAAAGTACCCTCCTGACAAAATGGCAACATTTCTGCAAATTCCAAAGTCAGCCGAGGAAATTCTAGACTGGCCTGCACGCAGGGGGTGGGCTCAGGGAATTTCATCGTTGACAAGGCTGAACCTATCCCCTATACTGAACATAATTCAAAC
>DUPN01000116.1 GCA_012838305.1 Bacillota bacterium
AGAACACAACAGATACGAAGGCCAGCGCAGATGGGAGCGCAGTGGACGGCACAGCCAAGGTTGGAATTGGGGCAGCTGTGGCCATTAACCAAGCGGATTCCATGAACCGGGCCTATCTCGGCCAAGGCACGCACGAGGCCACCAGCTTGGAAGTTACGGCGACAACCCCTGGGGAGAACAAGTCGGCTGTCGAGGCGACAGCAGGGGCCGGATCGTCCAAGGTGGGTATTGCCGGTGCTGTGGGCATTAATATAGTAGACAATACCGTGGATGCGCGGATTAACCCGTCGGCAGCAATTACTGTAGCAGGCGGCGATGTGACGGTTCAGGCGCAGAATGATGCAACCCATATGGCCAAGGCTGCACCTTCTGAAGGGGGTGTTTCAGGAGATAGTCTCGGTGTAGGTGCGTCTGTTGCTCTGAATATCATCACAGAGCAGGTGACTGCCGAAATTTCCCGGGGAGCGAATCTGAGCGGCGCTGGCGGCATCACCGTCGACGCTTCCTCAGACAGCGACACTGAAACAGAGGCCAAAGCTGGAGCCGAAGGCGGGATCGCCATTGACGCAGCGGTGGCTGTGACGACCCTTAACCAATCTACCCGGGCCATCATTGCCGAGGGTGGTACCCTAACGACTCTGGGCAATGTAGCCGTAAGCAGTTCCAGCACTGGTTCTCACCAAGCTACTGCTTCCGGTGAGACCAAGTCGGGAAATGTTGGCATAGGAGCGGCGGTGGCTGTGATTGTCAGCAACAGCTCTGTTTCCGATCAAGGCGACCGGGTGGATGTAGATAACCCCGTAGCCCTTAGCTTGGTGGATCGCGATCTTACCACAGGTGGCGATCTTACCGTAACCGCCTTAGCCGATCGAAGGTATCGAGCGATCGGCACCGCTAGTGCTAAAGGGGCTAAGGCCGATGCAGATCAAAAGGGCAAGAGCCGCAGTACGAGCACGCTCTCTGAGAACCAGGGTTCTCAAAAGGGAACCCAGGGCGGGG
The DNA here is from genome assembly GCA_012838305.1 of Bacillota bacterium. Classification (GTDB taxonomy): domain Bacteria; phylum Bacillota; class Limnochordia; order Darwinibacteriales; family Darwinibacteriaceae; genus UBA5420. The sequence continues at coordinate 1,000 of DUPN01000116.1, forward strand.
GTACCGTGACTGTGGCCGCAGCCGTTGGAGTCACCTATATTAATGATGATGTCCTGGCCACAATTCCCGGGGGAGAAAGCAGCACACCGCGGAGCCTTAACGTTGGTGGAGACCTTGAAGTGTCTGCCCTCAACGCCTCTAATTTCACCTCTCAAGGTAGTGGGGCAGCCGTGGACGAACAGTCTAAGGTGGGCATCGGTGTCGGTGTTGGCCTCAGTATCCAGCGCAATGATACCCTAGCCTCCCTTGGTGATTATACGACCTTGAGGGCTAAGGACCTTAAAGTTCTGGCTGAATCCAAACAAAACAGAGATCCTGCCTTCGTCAACCATCTGGCGGCGGAGGCTGTGGCGGGAGCGAGTGCAGAAAACGTCGGCGTGGCCGGGGCGTTAGCTGTGGTAGACTCTGCTTCCAGTACGAAGGCCAGCCTGGGAAGGAATCTAATCGTGACCGAAGCGGAGGATATCTCCGTTGTGGCCGACAACACCAGTAAACTTGCGGCCAAGGCCTGGGCTGCCAGTAAAGGCGGTAAGGTTGGAGTCGGGGCATCGGTTGCCACCATCGTATCCAAGAACCAGTATGCGGCAACGATTGGATCGGGCAGCCAGATCCTCCAATCCAAGAATCTAGATGTTATCGCTATGAACCGCAAGGTGGAAGGATCGGTTCCGTTTGAGTTCAAGGATTTTGAGAGCCTTGATCTCCAAGCCTTAATTGGCGAAAACAATTACTATACTGAGGTTATCGCCGGCGCAGGCGGAGACAATGTGGCCGTGGCTGGTGCCTTTGCAGTGAACGTCTTCGAGGATGAAACCGTGGCGGTCATAGGAGCGGACTCCAATGTTCAATCCGATGGTGAGATTACGGTCCAGGCCGAGAATGACACTACAGCCAAAGCCCTGTCAGGGGGAGTAGCCCTTAAGGGTCAGGTCGGTGTCGGCTTGGCCAGTTCAGACATTGTCAATAAGAGCACCACCCAGAGTTTGATTGAGCGTAATGTAACCCTTGTCTCAGACGACCTCAGCGTCACGGCCACGGCCCAGCAAGAGCTAGCTGCCTTTGGCGTGAGTGCTGCTGGGGCCGACAAGTTTGGAGTAGCCGGTGTGGCCAACGTGGTGCATTCAGAAAACACTGTTGAAGCTGCTATCTCCGATAGTGCCGAACTAACTAACAGCGGTGATCTGACCTTGTTCGCCCAAAATGGCTTCAAGGTGATCAATATTGCCGGCGGCGCCGCCGGGGGCGGAACAGGCGGGATAGGAGCTTCGGTAGCCACAACGATCATGAAGAACAAGACCTTGGCCTACCTGGGTCGGGGCTCTCTCGCCACTGTGCTGGGAACAGCCAGAATTGAGGCCCTGGCCAGGGAAAACCTCCTGACCATTAGCGCAGGAGGAGCGTATGGCGGAACGGCCGGGGTGGCCGGGTCGAGTGTTGTCAATGTACTCAATACCACAACTCACGCCTTTGTGGGGGCAGGCAGCAGGATGAACCTGACTCTTACTGACTCAGCAGGGCAGAATGTCTATGTGAGGGCCGAGGATCAGACCGATCTGACGAGTGTAGCTGGGGCCGCGTCCTACGGCGGGACCGCTGGAATCGGTGCTGCAGCCGATGTAGGGGTGATCAATAAGGATACCCAGGCCTACATTGACTCATCTTCAGGTGCACAGACCACCGTCAACGCGGGGAATACCGTGGGAGTCAGTGCCCATGCCGAGGAGAACCTGATCTCCGTTGCGGCCGGATTTGCCGGAGGCGGAACCGTGGGAGTGGCAGGCACATCCGGGGTCTACACAATAGATAATATTACCCGTAGCTTTATCGGGGAGTACGCGCAAGTTCACACAGGCGGCAATGTACTTGTATCCGCCCTGAACAAGAATAAGTTATTAATGGTTTCGGGTAGTGCAGCCGGCAGCGGAACTGCAAGTGTAGGCGGTTCGGGAGCTGTGGTCACGTCAAACCGGCTCACCGAAGCATATATCGGATCCTTTGCCGATGTAAGTGCACTTGGCAAACATGAGGCCATCAACGCTTATACTGGTGAGTTTGACGAGGAATATCGGGATTTCTCTGGCGGAGATGGTAAGGTGGACCGTCCCGGTTACGCGGCCAGCGATCTGACGGGTGATGGAACCAATGACCCCATCGATAATGAATCTCTAACTAAGGAGCGCAGCTCCGTTGCTGCCACAGATCAGGTTCGGGGTGTAGCTGTAACAGCTGTGACCCAGGATCACTTGGAGGAAGCAGCGGTGGGAGGTGCGGCTTCGGGAACGGTGGCTGTAACTGGAGCAGGCGCTGTTGGCGTGATTGAGAGCCAGACCAGCGCAGAGATCCGGAGCAATGCCAAGATTAACCAGACCGGGGAAAACGCCGGTGTTGATCAAAAGGTCTTGGTGGCCGCGGGGACAGACTATTACAGTCTGGGAATCGGCGGCGCCTTAAGTGGGAGCGGCGGCGTTGCGGTGGGTCCCGGGGCCCATGTGTCCGTGGTTGAGCTGGGCACAACCGCCTCCATCGGGAACGACAGTGAAGTTAGGAGTCGAGGTGACATTACCGTCTCGGCCACGACCAGCGAGAATATCCTCTCCATTGCCGCGGCCGGATCAGCTAGTGCCTACGCGGCCATCTCCGGAGCGGTCACAGTGAGTTCCCTCACCAACAGGACCCATGCCTTTATCGGTGACAGGGCGCAAGTTACTGCTGATAGGTCTCTCTCCCTCTCGGCCTTGGATTCGACCAAGTACACCACAATTGCTGGAGGCGTGGCCTTAGCGGTCACAGGCGGCGGTGTGGGCGGATCCGTGGCTGTGAACGTAATTAACAAAGACACCCAGGCTTTTATCGGCCGAGATGCCGACGTTAACGCCAAGGGTGGAGCTTTGGCCATTCATGCCATCAGCGAGGAGGATCTCTTGGATGTGGTAGCCAGCGGAGGAATAGGGCTCTTCGCCGGTGCAGCCGGTGCAGTGGCTGTGAACTCCGTCAACTCCAACACCTACGCCTTCATTAAAGATGGCGCCAGGATCAACCAGGATACTGCAGGAACCACCGCCAGTCAGCATGTGGATCTTTTGGCCAAAAACGATCTTAAGCTGCTTTCTATTGCCGGAACCTTGGCAGGGGGCGCGGTGGGAGTCTCCGGCGGCGTGGATGTGGTCACCATTAAGAACAATACGGCCGCCTATGTAGAGGACGGTGTGAACATCAAGGCCAGGGGCGCTTTCGGGATCGAAGCCCAGTCTGGTCAGGACATTGAAAGCTATGCTGTGAGCGCAGGAGCGGGCGCAGTGGGAGTAGCCGGTGCCGTTTCTGTTGTTTCCGTGGGCTCCGATTTGGAGCTCGACTCCAAGAGCGTCGATGGAACATCCGCTACTTCCGCACTGGAAACCAGTGACGGCAGTGAGAATGTTATGGACTACGCCCATGGTCAGATCACAGGGAATGTAGGTGACCAGCTCCTAGCTGGTTACGAAGATACACATATTCAAGGTGCCCGGGACAGCCTGAACGCTAAGACCAGCACCATAACCCAGGACTCTGGCGGATCCGTTTCCGTCAGCGGCACCCAAGCCTTTATCGGAGAGGGAGCCCAGGTAGAAGTGGGCAGTCTGGACATGAAGGCTACGACAGATCTTGAGGTATCTCAGTCCACCGGCGGGGTTGCAGGGGGTGTTGTAGGAGCTGGCGGTGCAGTCAGTATTGCCACCCTTAATGCCAACACCAACGCCTCGGTGGGGAGGAATTCGAACGTCCAAAGCACAGGTGCGGTAAAGGTCACATCCGAACTGGATCAAAGCTATGAGGGGTACAGCATCGCCGGGGCTGTGGGCTACACCGGCAGCCTAGCTGGCTCCCTGGTGTATCTCGATGATCGCAGCAGCACCTTTGCTCGATTAGACGATGACACATCGGTTCAGGCAGGGTCTCTGCTTCTGCAGTCAAAAGCAGAGCGCGATACAGACTTCGTGGGCGTGGGTGCGAGTGCAGGCTTAGCTGGCCCAGCTCTTTCAGGTACGGTGATCATAGGCGATCTGCACGGAACTACCCAGGCTCAAGTGGGCCCGCGGGCCAAACTTAGCATCACTGGCGCATTAACAGTGGGCGCTCTGAGTGATTCGCAACTCACAGGCACCGGCGCTGCTCCAGCAGGAGGCTTATTGGCCGGGCTTGGGGCTGCCGTGACCATACTTGAAGATAGAACTGAAGTTGTAGCCTCCATCGAGGATGATGTGGAGATCACCAAGGCCGGGGCGGTGCAGCTTGAGGCTGCCTATACGCCGAGGGTGTCTGGGCACACAACGGGTGTAGGTGTTGGTGGACTAGCCGTAGGCGCATCGATCACCGATGTAAGAGTGAGTGGACAAGTCCGGGCTTTTATCGGCGATCGCGTAGAAATAGGGCAGCAGGCAGGTTCATCCGTTGGAGCGCTCTCCGTGCGAGCCCGATTTGGTAGCGGCGCCGATACTGCTCAAGCCACAACCCTGGGAGGTGCAGCCGGTGGAGTGGCCGGTGCAGGCAGTGATGCCACGGCTGTGGTGAACCCAACAGTCAGCGCCCTGGTTGGCCACAATGCCCGAGTCAACGTTGCGGGGAATCTGCAGGTAAGGGCCCTCTCCAACAGTGGCGCCAAAGCGCAGTCCATTGGACTTGTTGGAGCAGCGCTGGGAGTAGGATTGAGCTTTGCTGAGGCCGAGCTCAAACCGGTAATTACAGCTGCAATTGGAGATTCTGGAAATATTGTCGCCGGTGGGAGTGTCCACCTTGGAGCTTTGCACAACTACGACGAAGCGGGCAGCAAATTGAGCGGCAGTGCAGAAGCCAAGGCAGTCTCGGCTACAGGTGCTTTGGTAGGAGGGAACGGATCCGATGCAGATGCAGAAGCATCGGCCCAGGTAGCCTCGTCCATTGGATCCACCTTTATGCAGGTAGGGTCCAATCTGGAAATCGTCGCCCGCTCCAGTAACAAGAGTGACGCTCAGGCGGATGGTGTAGCGGCCGGAGGACTGGTTGCTGCAGGAGCTGTAACAGCTGACAGCAAGACCCAGGGAGAAACCACAGCTCGACTCAACGGATTAGTCACAGCGGGGAATCTCTCGATTCTGGCCGAGAGCACGGATTATGTTACCGCTCTGACCCGATCGGGCGCGGGCGGTATCGCTGCAGGCAGCGGGTCGATTGCTAATGCCAGGGCGAACTCATCGACCATGGCCTCAACTGGCGAGTCCCTAAATCTAAGTGTAGTGGGCGGCGCTGTGAGCATTCGTGGAGAAGCCCGCTCGCAGGCTGAGGCCAAGGCCCGGGGAGTCAATGCCGGAGGGCTTGCAGTCGGCGTATCCAAGGCGGTAGCCGATAATCGGCCTACAGTGATGGCGTATTTAGGCAACAAAAACGCCGTTTTCAGTGACAAACTGACCATTCAGGCTCGCTCCCTCGCCCCGGCGAACGGCGGGGGAACCTTGGCCGAATCTGAAGCCTCTGGCGGAGGGTTGGTGGGAGTGAATGCGACCATTAGCGAAGCCAAGAATGTTACCAATGTTACCAGTTTTGTCGGTGACGACAGTATTCTAAGAATAACAGGCGATCTAAAGGTTCTCGCGGAAGGAAACTCGACGCAAAAGGCAGATTCTACCGCGATCACGGCAGGCGTTGTGGCCGTTGGAAGCAACAGCTCCCTCGCCAGCTCGAACAGTACCATCAGCGCACATCTAGGCCAGGGAGTGGCCATTGAAGGAGGCACTGTCAGTATCTCCGCGCAAGGTCGAGACGACAATTATGCCGAGTCAACCGCTGGTTCGGGAGGCGTTGTGGCAGGAACAGCAGCTAACGCCGCCACCTCCTCTCGCGGAGGGGCCCGAGCTTGGATTGGGCAAGATGTGGAGGCAGACGCTTCATCCCTAGAACTTAAGGCGGAACATACGGTAGATTTCAACGCCAAGACAGACAGTACCAGTGCATCGCTGCTAGGAGCTAGTGGCGCCAGCACTGATAACACCGTGAATTATACGGTGGAAGCTTCAATTGATGACGATTCCAAGATTGAAGGGGAAAACCTGGGCATTCTGGCCATCAATCGGGTAATCAAAGACTGGGTCCAGGGGCACAATGTCCAATCGGGTTCTGGCGGTGTCGTTGATGCCGCTGCGGTCCAGAGTAAGACAATGATTAACGCGGATACCAAAGTAACCTTGGGTGAGAATGTGCTGCTGGCCGTCGTGGGCGATCGCAAAAACCCAGGTGCCTTGGTGATTGAGGGGTTCAGTGACCTGAGGGCTCGTGACCGAGTCAAGCTCGATGCAGGCGGGGCGATTTCGGTAGCCCTCGCCGAATCCAAAATCCAAAGCGCCAGGAACACTATTCTTCAGATTGGCAAGAATTCCACCCTCACCAGTGTGGGAGATCTGGACCTTTCTGTTTGGAACAGGACTGATACTCAGACTGCTGCCAATGTGAAGACGTACGGAGGAGCAGGTGCAGCTCAGGGCAAGACCCTTTCTCAAGCATCCATCAACTCTTCCATCAATATCGGGCAAGACGTGCATCTGCTGGCCTTTAAAGACACCAATTTGCGCATAGGAAGCAACCGTACAGGTCAGAAGGCCACCCAGACCGTTTTGGCTAATACCGACCTCTGGAACAAGACTGTTCTGCCCATTGAGACCAAGCCCGACGCAGATGCGTATCTCACGGAGAAAAGCGATGTTGTCATCAATACGGGTTCACATCTGGAATCCGTGGGCCATTTGCGCCTCTTGACCGATGGCGGCAGTCGCAATGTACGGGGCTATGGTGTAGGCAAGGATCTTTATCGGGAAGCGCTGCAAGCGATCGGCCAGTTCTTCAGTGATCTGGTTGGAGGCGGCGATGTTTCGCTGGAGATCAAAGCCGGACGCTCCAGCGATAGCTTGACGACTGGAGTGAGGGTGGATGGAATTGCTGAGGTGGGAATTGAAAACAAGCGTTTTCTGACAATTGGGCCCGACGGCCAAGTGGATGCCAGCCGCAGCAGTGAAGGATATACCATCAGCGCCAATGCTGAGGATCTATCCAATGAAATTCAAGAGCGGATCGATGAACTGACTGCCTTGATCCAAGCCTTAGACCAGAGGACGGGGCAAAGCCCCAGTACCACTACTGATCCTGCAGTGGCTAGGGAGATCGAGGAGCTGAATCAGGAAAAGACGAGTACCAATTCTCTGATCAGCGGCTTGACCGCAGATATCAACAGTTATATTGCTTCGAACAACCAGAAAGCAAACGAAATCTCGGCCAACAATCAAAATATTGCCACTTGGAATGCTGAAATCGCAGCTTTATCGGAAGACGAAGAGAAGAACGCAGAAGCGATCAGTCTTAGGAGGGGCTGGATTTCTGCAGCACAGAATGCCAACACTGTCCTGCAAAACCAGATCAATCAGAATAACCAGAGCAAAGCGGAGTATGAACAAACCAAGACGCAACTACAGAATCGGATTGGCCAAATCAATGCGCGGCTAAATGAACTTGCGGCCTTGAACATCCCCGATGGCGGGCCTGGCATTCAGGCCCTGGCTGAAAGGTACAGGGCAGAGAAGGCTATGCTTGAAGCTCAGTTAGGCGGATTAGGCAATACCAGTAATGTGCAGGTCCTGACGGTGGATCAGGAGATCGAAGCTAGGTCCAGCAACATCTACATTACAGCTGATAACCTTGTGGGCAGCGGGAAGCTTCTGGCACCGGGTGATACCCTCATCGAGGTACGTAACGAGAGTCCCCACTTTCTCAGGACTAACAAAATGACCATTCCAGATGAAGCTGGCGGACGTATCGTCTTTAACCAAGTTTCGGTTTCCAGCCTAGCTGACATCAACAAGCGGAACCGGAACCAAACAGCCCAGTTCACAAATATCTTGACGGCGGACAATACCGAGTCAAGGATCTCGGTGATCAATGCCTACGTACCCTATGGGGGCACAAGGGCGCCTGACCTTTTTGTTGATGGCGATGTGCGTAATCTCACCGGAGCAGTGTCGCTGACCAGCACCTATGGCAGCGTGCAGATCAAAGATGGAGTGGATATTGTGGCCGATAGCATTAGAATTACGGCTGGACGCGATATCACCATCGGCTACAAAGATGGTTTCCGCAACATTGCACATGATATTCAAGGGTATTGGGATTCCGTGATCAAGGCTGCAGAGGCCGGCAAAACGGACAAGAACATCACTCAGACATTTGAGCAGATTTTTGGGCTGAGCGGTCCTTATGAGCCATCGCTTCTAGCAGGCAACAACATCTTTGTGAGTGGGCAGTACCTCAACATTAACGGTGTGATTCAAAGCGGCTTGCCCCAGCGGACCTTGGTCATTCCCCCCAGCCTCGCTGCGGAAATTGCCGAATACAAGGCCAAGTTTGACCGAGGTGAGGTCACCGACAGGATCTACCGTGGCCTCAGTATCAATACCGATGTTGAAAGCGATATCTCGAAAGTAGCCGTGTTCTACGATGCCGTTGACAATACATTGGAGCTGGCCCCCATCTTTACCATGGGCGGCTATATGGAACTCTACGGACATATCATGAACACAGGCGTTGGAGAGCTCAGAGTCATGGATGGTTACAGCCAGATCCAAGTGGATAATCAGACAAACTACGACTTGCGCTTGAAGGATATTAACACTGGAAATGGTATCGAAGGAACCATCAAGATTACTGATACGGGCCAACAGGCTTATGGCGGCGGCCCACTGCAAACGGTGATCAAGCGCCAGGGCAATACTGTCTATACGTACAATAATCAAGCCACGGGCGAGCTAAACCTAGTCACTGCCGTAGCACAGGCAAGTGGACGCCGAACCCAATATACCCCCCGGGCGAATCAGTATTATTCCTGGACAGTGAAGGATGAACGGACCTGGACAGAAAAACGAATTGAGTACTTTGAGAAGTGGTTCGGATTCGATACGCGGACCAAAACGAGCTACAGCGGAATCGAAAGTTACAATGAAGTGTTACAGACCCCTGTGGGAGCAGCGGTACTGCGGGTAGTCGACGGCAAGACGGACACCTACTGGTATGATCGCACGGTCTATCCAATTGTTGGCAGCTGGTCCTACGGATCTTGGGAGAGAGTTACGAACTATCTCGTGTACATGAAGGAGGAACGAACGAATACTCGCAACATGGGTGAAGTGATCTTCCACAGCCACAATATTGCCGCTTTCCACCCCATCAAAATCGAGTTCTTAGGTTATGACCAGGGCCTTTTGAGCGTGACCTCTAAGGGCGGGATCATCATTGACGGATCCCTGCGGAACTCGCTGGGAGAAACCAACATCCAGTCTACCCAGGGCGCGATCACCCAAACTGGGAACGAATTAGCGGGAATCATCGGGCAGACGGTTGATCTTAAGGGTGCCGCCGGTATGGGAAGTCCGAGTCAGGCGGTGGGTCTGCAATTGGTCAACAATGGTGTGGTCAATGCCGACACCACTTCAGGTGACCTCTATCTAGAAGCAACCCGAGGTGATCTTGTCTTAGGCAGCATTCGTGCTCAGGATGGAGATGTGTATCTAGGGGCGGACACAGGGATCTACGGGCAAACCGACAGCTCCTTGGTTACCGGAACGGCGGTCAACTTGAACGTGGCGCACGGCAATGTGGCCTCCGCTGACAGGGCCCTGCGTGTCAACACCGAGGCCAGCAGCTCCGGCGGCCTCGGTGTGCTGGCAGCCGGTGATATTCACATTACAGAAGTGAGCGGAGACCTCTATCTGAACCAGGTCGAATCGCTCGGCGGCGATGTCATCCTGCACACGCCAGATGGGAGCATCCTGGACAACAATACCGACGAGATTATTGACACCCGTGTCGAAGCGGAATTGCTGGGACTGTGGAGCGAGATGGGCCTGACCGGAGAAGAGGCCAAAGAGAGTGCCCTGCACACTGTATCCGCTTACGAGCGGATGAAGGCCCGGCAGTACGCAGATTACTGGCAGCTGAGAGAACGCCAAGTGGGTGCCGATGGATCCGCTCTGGGCGGAGAAATATACTATCCCGATTCCCTGATCAAGCTCACAGACGATGAGATTCGCTACTATCGCGAATCCTTGGGTTGGGACAGTGATACGATCCGGGCTTTGGAAGCGAAGATGACCCGTGAACTCCATGACCTACATCAGACCTACGGTTCGGTGAGCGATACGTATATTCCGGACTGGACCTATACGGTACTGCGACCGACAGATGGGTCGGGCAGTCTCCTGTTTGACCAGTACGATGAAGCCGTATACGACGAATGGCATTCCTTGGTCGCCGGATTTGTCTGGACCGAAGATCAGCTGAGGAACTCTATTGGTGTAGGGGTACTCAAGGAGACGTCGGATACCCGGGTGCGGATCGAAGAACCAAACGTGATCGGACGCAACGTCGATTTGATCGCTTCAGGTAATATCGGTCAGGATATTGCCAATGAGAATATCAAACTTAATGGCAGAACATGGACTGAGCTGGAGGATTGGGAGCGCTTGTTGATCCTTACAGCAGAGAGCAAAGATGTTACCATCCTCTCCGATGATGAGATTCAGATTGTTCCTAAGGAAGACTTGGATCTCAGGGCTTCAGGACTGATCCAGGCCCGGGCAGCCGGAAGCATCTTCCTTGGTTCTGAGGCAGACCTGGCTCTGGCTCGGATCGAAGCGGGAGGCGATATCAGGATCAAAAGTCGCCAGAATATCTCCCATGCTGCCGCAGCCGGTGAGGCCGCGATCAAGGGCCAAGATCTGGTTCTGGAAGCGGCACGGGGGAGTATTGGAACAGATTCGCAGGCGATGGTGATGGATATCGGCAGGTTTAACCTCACGGCCCGCGCCGGGGAGAACATCTATATCAGTTCGCCTGCTCACGACCTGAACATCGACACAATATACGCGGTTGGGCATGTGGACCTGCATACCGAACATGCCATCCTAAACGGCACGGATCCCAACCAGAACATCCGGGCAGAATCCCTCAATCTAGTAGCGGCAAATGGCGGGATCGGCACTGAGGGCCGCTTCCTGAAGATCGGTTTGGATCCCACCGGACAGCTGACGGCTCAGGCTAAAGGTGATATCTTCATCAACAGCCCTGTCCGGCGCCTCAATACTGGAGGGATTACGAGCGAGGGGGATATCACCATCTACGGCGGCGACAGTGTACACGTGGGTTCTGCAGGGGGAGGCATTTACACCCTGCTGGGCAAGGTAACGATCGACGCTAGAAACTCCATACTGTCCCTCCACGAAGATGCGGAGGCGGCCATTCGTGCTCAGCGCATCTACCTGGAGACGCAGAATGGATCCGTTGGTTCCGATCAGGATGATTTGAGAATCGACATTTTGGGGCAGGGAGCTTTTGCTGCCGATGCTCCTGGCGGTATTTATATCACGGAAACCCGTGGAGACTTGAATGTGGACTCGGCCACCTCTTCTGCCGGGAACATCAGCTTGACTGCGGTGGAAGGAGATGTCAATCTTGAAACGGCCGCCGCCCATGGTGGTGTGACAGTCGACTCAAAAACCGGCGACACCAACCTGAAGACCATTACAGCTCAGACCGGTGACATCGTGATCACGGCCCATGGCGAGGCAAACCTCGGTACGCTGGACGCCGCCGGAGGCAGCATCCGGATCTTGGCGGATTTGGGAAGTGTGCAGCTGGCGACAGCGACAGCCTACGGCGAACTTGCTTTGACGGCGGATCAGAATGCGGTGGTCAATACCGCAAGGACCGAGTTAGGTGATCTGAACCTGAGAGCGGTCAGAGGCGATGTGACCTTAGGAACCGCTGCAGCCCAAGGGGGCAATATCGGGATCATGGCCGAAGGTGATGTGGAGGCAGCGACCATCACGGCCTATGGCAATGTAGATGTCCAGGCACGGACAGGCGATGCCAAGCTGGATACCGTGCTGGCACAAGCGGGCAGTGTCGCGGTGACTGCGCAAAACGATGTGCTGGTAGGTTCCGTGACGTCCGAAGAAGGCGATGTGAACCTAACGGCCGTGACGGGTGATGTACCCTTAGGATTTGTTTCCGCCCAAGAAGGCACCGCTCGCATCCTAGCTGGCGGCAGCATCAGCGGCCGGTCCGATGAAACCAGCATAGTCGCAACCAGTCTCGACTTGCAGGCGGTCACAGGAGCCATTGGCCACGCTGACTCGCCGCTGAATATTGACTCGTCCAACAAAAACACCGGAACAGTTAGAGCCCAGGGATATCTGGGGGTTTATCTGCATGAGGTGGACGGCGCTCTGCACATCCTGGCTGTTGAATCCGAGACGGAGGATGTGGAAATCGCAGCCGATGGTTCCATTACCGGGGGCCAGATCAAGGGTGAGGATATCACACTTAGCAGTATCCACGGCAGCATTGGTGAGGACGACGCTTATATCCAAACTGAGGCAGGGGGCAGGCTCAATGCCAGCGCCCAAGGGAACATTTATCTGGAGCAGAGCGGAGGAGATCTGATCTCCGACCAGATGCTCGCTGCGGAAGGTTCCATTGGGCTGAGGGTACCCGATGGTCAGACCCAAATCACACAGCTCTCTGCTGGTGATGGAGTGACTGTGCGAGGCCTAGAGGATCTGTGGGTTGGGCAGGCGTTCGCTGGTACCGACCTCGACCTGGCTGTAGCGGGAGAGGGTCAGTACCTGGAGGTGGATCGGGCTGATGTGGGTCGATCCCTGCGTGCTCATGCCGATCATATCCGCTTGCCTGCGGTGCAGCACATTGGGGCGGAGGCCCTGCTTGTGGCGATCGGCGGCGGAAGTAAGAGGATGGCTGACTCAGTCGTACTCAACATCGACTCGCCCATTGGAGTTATCTTCACGAAACTCTACGCCGCAGATATGACCATTCATGCTGATACCGATGAACTCATGTTCCTGGATGTTCTAGTCGGCAACAAAGCCACCTTCAGCAACAGATATCACACCGTTGTTGCAGACAATGTAGAGAAACGCCTCTATGAGAACGTCGCTCTGCAGTTGCTGCCGGAGGATCGACCCTTCTCCTTGCGTCTGGGTACGGATCGAGAGATATGGACAACGGCCTATGCGGTAAACTACAATGACTATTACATCATTACCAACTTCGACACCATCAACAGCTTCATTAGAATCACCACAAAACTTGCGGACATCATGGGTGACATCCCCAGCTCCATCCTGAGCGGGCATAGTTTCAGTCGTTTTTCGAACAGCGAAGGATTAGTAGGGGCCAATGAGGAAGAGGACGAAGACGAAGAGAATCAAGAGAACCTGTGGGACGTGATCCAAATCGGAAGTGCAATATAATCGGAGGGATATGAGCAGGATGCTGAGAGGCAAATTGATGTCTGTGGTCGGGACACTCTTGTTGGTCATTACCATGTCAAGCTGCGGGGTCCTGGATGCGGACTCCGCAGAGATCCGGTTTTACGTGGATGAAATTGTCACCGATCCTTCAGAGATCCTCAGTCCCGAGGAGATCGAAGGGATTTTAGGACCTTTGGAAGGGCGAGAACTCAGCGTGTCAGAGCTCATGGAAGCGGTGGAAGCGCTGGATGCACTGTACGGATCGAAGGGGTATGTGACCGCAAAAGCTCTTCTACCCCCGCAGGATGTGGAGGGGGGAGTGGTTTACATCCAGCTTGTGGAAGGCCGTCTCGGTCAGATGGTTTTCTCCGGTAACGAACATACAGTGGATCGCTTTTTCCAGGACAGGATCTCCCTTAAATCGGGCGATTTGATCCGCCTAGACAGGTTAGAAGAGGACATTTTGTACTTCAATCAGACCAATGACGTCACCTTGCATGGCCAGCTGTCCCCTGGAGAAGAATTTGGCACCACCGATATTACCGTGATCGTGGAAGAGGCGCCCTGGGGTCAGATCGCGCTCTTTGCCGACAATGCTGGGCGCAGCGAAGCCGGACGCTTTCGGACCGGCATCAGTATGGTCCACAGCAGCCTGCTTGGCCTGAGAGATCCTCTGTCCATCAGCGCCACCAAAGGCAAGGGATCCCTTTCAGGAACCATCTCATATAATCTGCCCATCAATACCAAGGGTTTCCGGGTAGGCGTTCGCTTCGACGGCAGCTCCGCTGCGATCATTTCCGGAGAGTTCGAATCTCTGGAGATTGAAGGGCGCACCCTTGGACGTACCGTTTACCTGTCCAGCCCCTTGCGGGTGGAAGCGGGCTGGCTTGTGGATGGTTTTCTGGAGTACAGCTGGTACACCTCCAGATCCATCTTCTCCGGAACAGAGCTGATCAAGAACGAGACAGGTGCCGTGGCCGCGGGCTTTAACAGCCAGAAACAGACGAGTTCTGGACTGATCAGCAACTACCATTCGGTGACGATGGGCAATGGGCAGGCTGCCGTAGACAAGAACTTTGTCAAATACTATGGGTCTTTTGGCTGGATGAAGTCCAATGCCGAGGGGAACCAAGCGAACTTCAAGGCCATGGTTCAATTGAGCCCGAGCCGCTTATTGCCTCCCGAGCAGCAGTTTGCCCTGGGGGGAATGAACTCGGTGCGCGGATTTGAGGAGGGTTTGCTGACAGGGGATTCGGGATACCTGTTGAGCTTTGAATACAGTTTCCCTGTGGCCAAAGGCCTTGGAGGCTTCCTCTTCTTTGATCATGGCGGGGCCCTTCCCTTCAAAGGGAATGAAGAACCCATCAGCAGAGAGGACTTTTTGACCAGTACAGGAGTGGGTCTAGACATCCAAGTCGGCGATCATTTCTACGGTCGACTTCAAGCAGGAATCCCCCTGATGAACAAGAAAGCGATGGATCTGCACTTGGCTGTTCAACTTTCGTTTTAGAAGACGCATACGGTAGGAGGAAAGAATCATGAAACGAAGTCTTTATGTGATTTTTGCACTTGTAGGAATGTTGCTGTTGACCAGCGGTATTCAGGCCTCAGCCAACGTTTTGATAGGCGTTATCGACATCGACCGGGTCATGGACGAATCAGATGCTGGTAAGCTCGCCAACGAGGATTTGGGCCAGTTGATTGCGGGGTGGCAGGCGACACTGGATTCCTTGGAGGCGACCATTGTGGAGCTGCAGGAAACGAATCCCGACTCGGAGGAACTCCCGGCCTTGATAGAGGACTACCAAATCGCGGCGGCCGAGGGAGAACACGCCATTCAACAACGGGCAGACGAGTTGTACCTGCTCTTGCTGCAAGATATTGCTATGATCGCTAGAATCATCGGTGAGCGGGACGGGTATACGATCATCGCTGAAACCGCCAGCCTTTTCTACTACGAATCCCAGGTAGATATCAGTGCCGACGTCATTCTAGAGTACAATAGGCTCCTAAATGAGAGTGAATAAACCATCTGTTCACCTAATGCCCCGGATTCCGGGGTTTTTTTATGCGGTTCTTTCTGCTTTCGGAACGTGGCCAAGTAGGGTCTCGAGAATTCGAAATTCTTTTTCCCGCGACTTTTTGGAGGTTTCATCACACTTAAGTCTAATCTTAAGGGATAACGGATAGAGAAATGCTAAACCGGGGTATTTAGGGCGTTTACGGAGCAAAAAATTGCCGATTCCGGAATCCGAAAAACGACGATTCACTTGGGGGATTCATCTTGATCAGTCAGGAGTTTCACAAAGAGAAACGAAGCGATGCGGCGGCCGGCCTTTTGGATCGATCGCTACTCATTGTTTTCGCCGGGAAGGCGCCACAAAGAACGGGCGATCAGAGCTACGCTTTTACTCCCAATAGGAATTTCTACTACCTGACAGGAGTTGCCAAAGAACGGTCTGTTTTGCTTATGGCCAAATATGAAGACTGTCTGGAAGAAGTGTTGTTGATCGAAAAGCCCAATCCGCGCAAAGAGAGCCGCATTGGACAAATGATGGATATCGATCAGGCCAGGGAGTTGACGGGCATACCCACCATTCGTTATCTGGATGAACTGGATGTTTGTATCGCAGAGCTCCTCAGCAATCGAGGTACCTTGGTGGAGAGGGATTTCCAAAACGTTTACTTCGATTTTGAGACAGGTGACGTGGGCGACCCCCTCGATCAAGCCAGGATGTATGCGAGGAAAATACAGGACAGATTTCCCTATCTGCAAATACAGAACATCCATCACCAACTATGCAATCTCAGGGTCTGTAAGGAGCGGTCAGAGATCGAAAAGATCAGGCGGGCGATCGAGATCACCGACGAAGGCATCAAGAGTATGATGCGCCGGGTCAAGGCTGGGCTTTGGGAGTACGAGCTGGAGGCGGCCTTTGATTACGAGCTGAAAGTGCGGGGCGTCAAAAACCCAGCATTTCCATCCATCATTGCCTCCGGCGCCAATGCCACTGTTTTACACTATGAAGACAACAACCAGATGGTCGGTGAAGATGAGTTAGTCTTGGTGGATGTGGGTGCAGAGTACGACTATTATTGCGCCGATATTAGCAGGACATTCCCGGTCTCCGGGCGATTTACGCCCAGGCAGCGGATCTTGTACGAGATCGTCCTCAAGGCTCAAGAAGCAACGATTGAAGCGATGAAACCTGGACAAGGGCTGGAGCAGCTGCTTGACATTACCAAGGCGACTATGGCCGCAGAGTGTCAGAGGGTTGGCCTAATCAAGACAGCGGAAGAACTGTCAAGATACTTCTTTCATGGAGTAAGCCACTACCTTGGACTGGACACACATGATGTGGGAGGCCGCAATGTTAAACTAGCGCCAGGTATGGTGCTCACAGTGGAGCCCGGCCTCTATGTCCCCGAGGAAAATATCGGTATTCGCATCGAGGATGATGTGTTGATTACCGCTGACGGACATGAGGTCTTATCCAAACAGATTATAAAGACCGTAGAAGATATTGAGAGATTCATGCAACAAACTACATAGACGGAGGCAAGGAAATGAAAAGAGTAAAAAGTGTTGTAGTGTTGCTTATTGTCATGGTATTGGTTCTTCAATTAGGCCTGCACATGGCAGCGGCCAAAGATGTCGTCACCATGAACATCGGGTCCGATCCAAGGAGTGTGGATCCAGCCTTGGCCAGTACAACCAACGAGCATGTACTGGTCAACCAGCTATTTGAGGGTCTCACCAGGCAAGGGCCTGAGGGTATTGTGCCAGGCGTTGCCCGGGAATGGAGCTTTGATCAGGACACCAATACGTACACATTTGTCCTCAGGGACGCCCAATTTTCCAACGGAGATCCCATCACGGCTGAGGACTTTGTGTATTCCTGGAAGAGGGCCCTGGATCCCAGAACTGGATCAGAATATGCTTACCAGCTCTACTACATTAAGGGAGCCCAAGCCCTAAACGAAATCGATCTTGCCGCGGCCGACGCTGAAGAACAAATCCATGCCGCCCTGGAAACAGTTGGAGTAAGGGCTGTGGATGCGAAGACACTGGAAGTGACGTTGGAGGGTTTGGCACCGTATTTCTTGAGCCTTGTTGCTTTTCCCACCTACCATCCTGTGAACAAGAATGTTGTGGAAGAGAATCCCGACTGGGGGGCACAAGTCAGCTCCTTTGTGTCCAACGGGCCCTATGTGCTGCAAAGCTGGGTTCATGGCGAGAAGATTGTCTTGGTAAAAAATGAAAAGTATTGGGATCAGGATACTGTCAGCATTGACCAGCTGGATTTTCTCATGATCGAGCAGGCCAATACGCAGCTGATCATGTGGGAAACGGGGCAGCTTGACATCACAACCGACAATCTCCCTGTGACAGAACTCGATCGTCTGGAAAAAGAGGGTGTGTTGAAGAAACAGCCTGTGATTGCCACCCGCTTCATTTTCCTCAATAACGAAAGAGCACCTTTTGACGATCCCAATGTGCGCAATGCCCTTTCCATGGCTCTAGACAGGGCAGCGATTACCCATAGCGTGATTAAGTCCGGTTCCACACCGGCCATCGCCTACGTACCTCCAGGTATGCCAGAAGGTACGACGGATTTCCGGGAGGTAGGCGGTACCCTCATTGAAGAGGACGCAGCCAAAGCCAAGGCCCTCCTGGCCGAAGCCGGTTACCCTGAAGGGGCAGGATTCCCCGACATTGAGATTATGATCAGCGCCAATGAAAAGACCAAGGCTATTGCTGAAGCGTGCATTGAGATGTGGAAGAAGAACTTGAATATCACCACCATCGAGGTGCGTTCCGTTGAAAGTAAGATTGCCTCAGAGCGGCGGCGAGGTTTTGACTTCGACATGACGTTTAGTGGTTGGTATGGCGATTTTCTTGACCCCATGACCTTCTTAGAGCTGGCCACCAGCAAGAGCGGGCAGAACAGCATGCAGTATGCCAATCCAGAATTTGATCGCCTCATTGAAGAAGTAAACAGTAGTTCCGATGAACAAGAGCGTATGGCAAAAATGCACCAAGCAGAAGCCATCTTGATGAAGGATATGCCCCTCATTCCCATTAATGTGGAGGGGAGCACATACCTATCCAATCCCCGTGTACAGGGTGTCTTCAGGAATATCCTAAACATGGTTGATTTCAAATGGGCGTACATTGCACAGTAGTTGATTCATTGATGTAGATATGTTGAACTCATGGTCTGGGCACCGTATCTTGCGGTGCCCAGATGCTATACCTGGTGACAGGGATCGTATTGAGGAGTGAAAAGGATGCTTCGGTACATACTCAAGCGGATTCTCATCGGGGTACTCGTCCTTTGGCTGATAGCCACGTTGACATTCTTCTTAGCACGAGCTATGCCTGGGGGACCTTTTACAAGAGAAAAGGCACTGCCCGAAGCCATTTTGAAGAACCTAAACGCACGGTACCATTTGGATGATCCCCTTTTAAAGCAATATGTAGATTACATTAAGAACATCGCACGGGGCGACTTTGGTCCCTCGTTTCGCTATCCTACCCAGACAGTCAACGACTTGATTGCCCGCGGCTTTCCCGTTTCGGCCACTATCGGTGCCCTCGCCCTGACTCTGGCGCTGCTTGTGGGGATTCCAGCTGGCATCATATCTGCGCTAAGGCAAAACCAATGGCAAGACGGCTTCTGGTTGTTTACGACCACAGTACTTATTTCCGTACCCAATTTTATCATTGCCACCCTCTTGATGTACGTGTTCGCTTATAAATTGCGATGGTTTCCACCGGCCCTGTGGGGCACCGCCAAGCAGGCTGTCTTACCCACCATTGCCCTGGCCGGATATCCCCTGGCCTTTGTGACAAAGTTGATGCGCTCCAGCGCGCTGGAGGTCATGGGGCAAGACTATATTCGCACCTGCAAAGCCAAGGGCATGCCCAGGTACATTCTCCTTTACCGGCATATGCTCAAGAATGCGATTCTGCCCGTTTTAACCATCTTGGGCCCTACCACCGCGAGCATTTTGATGGGGGGTCTTGTCATTGAAAAAATTTTCGCGATCCCAGGTTTAGGACAGCATCTGATCAATGGCATTTTCAACCGGGACTATACGGTGATCATGGGCTTAACGGTGTTTTATGCTTTCTTATTGATCACTGCAACCCTGTTAGTGGACATCTCCTATTGCTTGATCGATCCCCGCATCAGCCTGGCAGGAGGAACCAAAGATGAATGATACCCGCTTTCGCTTTGTAGATAAAAGGGACAAGGACATGAGCTTGTTTATGCGTCCAAGTGTTTCGTATTGGAAGGACGCTTGGCGCCGTTTCACCAAACACAAGATGGGTATGCTTGGTTTGATCATCGTTGGTTCCATGCTGTTGTTTGCCATCATTGCCCCTTTTCTGACGGACAAGTCCTACAGTGATCAGAGTTTGATCGATGCCTACAAGCCTCCTGGACGAGAATATCTTATGGGAGCAGATAATCTGGGACGTGATGTTTTTGTCAAGATCGCCTACGGTGCAAGGATTTCCCTTAGCGTTGGCTTTGTCGCCACCATCATCTCTCTGATCATTGGCGTCTTATACGGGGCCACCGCAGGATACTACGGGGGCTATGTCGGTGAAACCATGATGCGGGTCGTTGACTTGCTAGACAGTATTCCTTCGATGCTGTATGTGATTTTGTTGATGACCATACTCAAACCCGGACTAACCAATGTATATATCGTGCTTGGGGTCACAGGCTGGCTGGAGATGGCTCGCCTCGTGCGTGGAGAAGTGCTCAGCTTACGATCGAGAGAATTTGTTCTGGCAGCAAAAATATCGGGTGTGAAGCCTTTCAAGATCATGTTGAGATATCTGATCCCCAATGCCATGGGCCCCATTATTGTATCCATGACCATTGGAATTCCTGGAGCAATATTTCTGGAGTCGTTTTTGAGCTTTATGGGCTTGGGAGTGTCTTCGCCCATGGCAAGCTGGGGTTCGATGGCATCGGAAGGCATCGAGGCCTTCCGTTCCCACCCCAATTTACTGTTCTTCCCGGCCATTTTTATCAGCACGACCATCCTCGGTTTTAACTTTTTAGGTGATGGCCTCAGGGACGCCCTAGATCCGAGGATGCGAAGGTAGGAGGAGTCAATGTGGCGGAAGCACTACTGGAAATACACGACCTAAACACCTCATTTTTTACCCATCTCGGAGAAGTGAAGGCTGTATCCGATGTCTCCTTTGATGTTCGGTCCGGCGAGGTTGTGGCCGTGGTAGGAGAGTCGGGGAGTGGAAAAAGTGTAACAGCCCTCTCCATCATGAATCTTATCTCGGAGCCCGGTCGGATTGTGTCCGGTTCGATCCGCCTTGATGGCGATGAGCTTGTGCACAAGTCGGAGCAGGAAATGCAGCGGATCAGAGGCAAATCCATTGGGATGATCTTTCAAGACCCCATGACATCGCTCAATCCGGTCTTGACCATCGGTGTTCAGCTAGTTGAGATGCTGCGGTGGCACCAGAAGATGAGCAAGAGTGAGGCTCGCCAAAGAGCCGCTGAGATGTTGGGACTGGTGGGGCTGCCCCATCCTGAGCAGCGGCTAAAGCAGTACCCCCACGAGTTTTCAGGGGGCATGCGTCAGCGCGTCATGATCGCTATGGCTCTGATCTGCAACCCGAGACTCTTAATTGCAGATGAACCCACAACCGCCCTGGATGTTACGATCCAGGCGCAAATCATGGACTTACTGAAAGATCTCAAAGATCGATTGGGTACATCCATTATTCTGATCACCCATGATCTGGGCGTGGTGGCGGGTATGGCTGATCGAGTGATCGTGATGTATGCGGGTAGGATTGTGGAAACAGGCAGTGTCAGGGAGATCTTCTATGCACCAAAACACCCCTATACTTGGGGGCTTTTGAGAGCGGTACCGCGCCTAGATCTGGATCGCAAGAGGACACTGTACCCTATCCATGGGCAACCACCTGATCTGATGATGGACCAGCGAGGTTGTGGATTTTACGATCGCTGCGATTATGCCCTAGAGGTCTGCAATGAAGAGAAGCCCGAATTCTTTCATCTTGAGGAAGGCCACCGAGTTCGGTGCTGGCTGCTGCATCCCCAAGCTCCAAAAGTGGAACGAAAGGAGTGGGCAGATCAGTGAATCTAGCAGAAACATTAGTTGATGTCAACGATCTCAGGATGCACTTTCGGATCAGCAGCGGTTTTTTCAAAAGGCAAAGCGTCTATCTAAAGGCTGTTGATGGGGTATCCTTCAGCATCAAAAGGGGCGAGACCCTAGGGCTGGTC
Source organism: Bacillota bacterium (assembly GCA_012838305.1). Lineage (GTDB taxonomy): Bacteria > Bacillota > Limnochordia > Darwinibacteriales > Darwinibacteriaceae > UBA5420. Next base: position 22,616 of record DUPN01000116.1, read on the forward strand.
GGTGAATCAGGCTGTGGCAAAACAACAGTTGGCCGCTGTATTACTCGTTTGTATAACATCACCTCTGGTTCGATCGTCTTTCGAGGAACCGATATTTCGCGCTTAAGCGAAAGGGAACTCGCCCCGCATCGTCGCTACATGCACATGATTTTTCAGGATCCCTATGCATCGCTTAATCCCAGGATGACGGTGTCGGATATTATCCTCGAACCCCTCCTAGCCCATGGTGTGGGTGCAAAAAAGGAGCGGAATGATAGAGTAAGCGAGCTGCTGGAAATGGTCGGCCTCAATTCGGAGCAGGCTTCCCGGTTTCCCCATGAGTTTTCTGGAGGGCAGCGCCAGCGCATCGGCATCGCCCGCTCCTTGGCATCGGAACCGGAGTTCATCATTGCGGACGAACCCATTTCAGCATTGGATGTCTCCATTCAAGCGCAGGTTGTCAACCTGTTAGAGGAATTGCAGGATCGGTTGGGCTTGACGTATCTGTTCATCGCCCATGATCTGTCCATGGTCAAACACATTTCTGATCGGGTCGGTGTGATGTATCTGGGGAGAATTGTGGAGTTAACCGATTCCGGCGAACTCTACCGCAATCCCCTACACCCTTACACAAGGGCGTTAATGTCCGCTATTCCCATACCCGATCCAGATCTGGAGCAGAGTCGCAAGAGGGTTATCCTGGCTGGGGATGTACCCAGTCCGATTGATCCGCCTTCGGGCTGCAGTTTTCGAACAAGGTGTGCCTTGGCCCAGGATCAGTGTGCCCTGGAGACTCCTGAACTAGAGGAAGCGGTCAGTGGACACTTTGTCGCTTGTCATCTCGTCTGAATATGTAAGGGGGCAGTGGTATGAATAGGATCGCCCTCACTCACCTGCGTCTCCTTGATGGGGTTACCAGGGAGGCCCAAGATGATGTTGTCCTCATCATCCAGGGAAAACGCATTGCATGGATTGGACCAAGGGATGCTTGCAGTTTACACTGCAGCGATCGGGTCTATGACCTGCAGGGGGCCTATGTTTTACCCGGACTGTGGGACATGCACTCGCACTTGGATTTTCGTCTGATCCCAGATAGTGCAGGTCAGCCCTCTTTGGCTGAAAGCACGCTGTTCGCTTACCGCAGAGCGCTCACCTGCCTCGATGCCGGCGTTACGTCCCTGCGTGTGGTGGGCACCCAGGGGGGCTTGGATTTTGCCCTGCGAGACGGTATCAACTGTGGGGAATACCTAGGACCCAGGATCTTCACGGCTGGGCCAGGCCTTGCTTCCACTGGCGGGCATGGCGCTATCCAAGGCCAGGGCTATGATGGCCCGTATGAATTTCGGCGAGCCGCTCGGGACGTGGTCTATCAAGGCGCGGATCTTGTGAAGGTTATGGTCACGGGGGGAATTGTCGGTCGACACGAGGCCTTTGATGCGCTGCAGACCATGGGTGACGAAGTGCAAGCTGCCGTTGAGGTCGCGCACCTTTGGGGCCGACATGTGGCTGGACACATTGCTTCGGCTCAAGCAGCCGTGATGTGCGCTGAGCTTGGTATGGACACAATCGAACATGGCTACGCCCTGGATCGACATGCCCTGCAGGTGATGAAGGATCATGGTGTCATCTATGTCCCCACCCTTGTGGTTACAGATGATCCTAGCTATTGGAGTGAGGTTGGTCTGCCAGATTGGGCTGTGACCAAGGTGAAACAAGCAGCTAAGTCGCACCGACGTGCAGTAGAGACAGCCCTGGAGATGGGTGTCCCCATCGCTCTAGGGAGCGATCTTCCTACACCTTTTGTCAACGGAACCATTGGCGTGGTGAGGGAAATGGAAGCTTTGGCCAAGCTCGGTGCTGCTCCCCGGGATCTGATTGTCTGGGCGACACAAACTCCTGCCCTCCTCTTTGGACTGGCTCGCGATCTAGGGACACTGGAAACGGGTAAACTGGCGGATCTAATCGCCGTTCCCCAGGATCCTTACTCTGCTGTCCGACACCTCAACGATGTGCGTTTCGTGATGAAGGATGGCCGGGTTATCCGGGACATCCTAACAAACTCGGCGGGATCTCCCCTCTTGGCAGGGTATCTAGAGCATGAGCGAAAGGAACGAGTGGAACATGGTAGTAGAAAAGATGATTCCTGCCTTTAGGAAGGCTGAGGGAGGGCTATTCTCCAAGGTAGAGAAGGCGGATGTGGGAGATGCAGTATTGAAAATTGCTGAACGGGGCGGAGCTCTCATGGCCTGGGCCGACCCATTCTATCCCCTACCCTCCATGCCCTCCCATGTGGGCCGGGCGATGATAGAGTGCATTGAAAGCGGCTTTGCGAGTCACTATACTCCTCCCATTGGCCATGGCGAACTTAAGGCGGAGATTGCCAAGAAGCTGAAGAAGGTCAATGGAATTGATGCTGTGCCGCAGCGCAACATTTTGGTGACGCCAGGATCCGATTCCGGTTTGTTCTTTGCCATGCTGCCCTTTATCACAAATGGTGATGAAGTGATGGTTATTGATCCTAGCTACCCCAATAATTTCCAAAATACGGAGATTCTTGGTGGGGTTGTGGTGCGAATCCCGGTGTATATGGAAGACGAGTTTCAGTTTCGCATCGAGGAGTTTGAAGAAAGGCTAAGCGCAAAGACCAAAATGATTGTCTTAACAAATCCCAATAACCCCACAACAGCCGTCTATCGCAGAGACAGACTCCTCGCTTTAGCCGAATTTGCCATCAAGCATGATCTGATTGTCGTGGTAGACCAGGCCTTTGAACAACCTTGCTTTGATGGTCTGGAAATGGTCTCCATCGCCACCTTGCCGGGTATGTGGGAGCGGACGATATCCGTCTTTTCCCTCTCAAAAGGTATGGGGCTCAGTGGTCTGCGGGTTGGCTATATCGTGGCGGATGATGCAGTCATCGACAAAATGTACGGAACAGCCGTTGCCGTGCTGGGAGCTACAAATACGGCTGCTCAAATGGGAGCGATCGCGGCTTTGCGAGATGACCGCTATACTGAGGCCTATTTTCGAAGTTTCGATCGCAGGCGGAAAATCGTCTTTGAGCACCTCCATGATCTACCGGGAGTCTCTATGCGTCTGGCCGAATCCGGCTTTCTCTCTTGGATCAATGTCTCCGAGCTTGGCTCAGGGAGTGAGGTTGCTCTGTATCTGAATAGGGAAGCCTTGGTGGCTGTGAACGCTGGCGATTCCTATGGTCATGAGGGGAAGGACTACATCCGTGTGGTCCATGGCGTGATGCATGAGGCGGAGTTGGAGGAGGCTGCCAGGCGTATGCGGGCCGCTCTGCTCAGACTGGCCAAAACGAAGTAAACAGGGACGGGAGGAAGCACATATGCGTGCAGAATTGCTGGAGAGGTTGCGCATCAAGCTCAAGAAGGCCGATTTGCTTCCCTTGAGAAACCAAGCGGATTTGAGTACCAGGATCCTCAAAGAGAGGCTGGAAGTGGTGCTGCCTTGGGCCATGGAACAATCGGGCTTTGATTTTTGGCTGGTGGCAGCGAGAGAAAATGGGCGAGATCCCGTTTTAAAAACTCTTTACCCCTGGGACATGTACGATGTGCGGCGCCTTGGTATGTTGGCCTTTTATCGTCAACCTCAGACAGGGAACATCCGCAAAATGATGATGGGCCCCCACTCGCCCGAGATGGAAGGTATCTATGAGAGCGTTCAGCGTCCCGAGGAAGATGTCTGGGATACTCTCCGCCGCGTTATTCGAGAATGCAATCCAAGAAAAATCGCCATCAATCGCAGCTTTATCGATGGGTTCTGCGATGGACTGACATCCACGCTGTATGAGCAAATCAAGGACACCCTTCTAGCTGATGCCGCCAAACTCTGTGATGGTGAATCCCTTACAACCCGTTGGCTGCAGAGGGTTTCCCCCCTGGAAAAAGAAGTGATGAGAACCCTGGTGAATGTAACCCACGAGATTATCAACTACTCCTTTTCCTCCAAAGTGATTAAGGTTGGGGAAACCACGACCACCGATGTGGAATGGTTTATGCGTGAGCTCATTTGTGAGCTGGGTTTCCTCTACTGGTTTGGTCCCGATGTGGATTTGCAGCGAAGGGGAAGTCCCATTTCGCGCATGTTCAATGAAGTGATTTTGCCTGGAGATCTCCTGCACTGTGATATTGGTCTGACTGGGACGCATATCCAGTTCCACACCGATCTGCAGTGGGTGGCCTATGTCTTGGGTCCAGACGAAACAGAAGCGCCAGAAGAGTTTGCAAACCTTTTAACAAAAGGAAACAGGCTTCAGGACATTGTTCGGGAAAGTATCCGAGTATGTGCAACGGGAAACGAGGCATTTTTGCGCTCGATTCGTTTGGCGCAGGATGAAGGGCTCAACCCGATGGTGTACACCCATCCCATCGGCACATTCGGCCATGGCGCAGGACCCCGCATTGGGCAGTACGGCAACCAGGTGGCCGCTCCTGGTCCCGGGGAACGCCCCATTGAGGATAAAACCTTCTATGCTTTGGAGCTGAATGTGGCAGAGCCGATCAAGATCTGGGATGACCAGCTGGTCTATATGTACCTTGAGGAAGACATCTGTAAGGACGGACGTGTGGATTTTCTTGACGGCAGACAAGAGGAACTAATCCTAATCGGATCGGAAGAAGCATGAAAACTGCGGCGCCTTGCATCTTAAGGAAAGAAGGGAGGGGGAATGATGGATGGTATTGTGGAGAAGATTCGAAGTCTGAATATGGTTTTCGGGAAATCCGCGACCACTGTCATACCCTTAGACGCCCTTTGCCAAAAACTATGCAAGATTCTGGGCTGCAATATTTATCTTTTTGACAACGCAGGGCATATTTTCGCTTGCGCCGTGGCGCCTGCGTTTCTATGTCCGTACATTGAGTGTTCTTTATTGGAGAAAGAGCTCCCCGGGTATTACATGGAGCGTTTTAACAGCCAGGACCAAAGCATTGTCGGTCTGTATGAGGAAAATCCAAAGTGTACGTATGGTGATGTGGGACGCTGCACCTTTCAGAACAGGTATTACTCTATTTATCCGATTTTCTCCATGTTCAAGAAGACCGCCGGCATCTTATTCATTCGCTACGAAGATCAGTTCTCCGAGGCTGATAAGGTGCTCTGTGAATATACTTGCGCCATCGTGAGCATTGAAATGCTCAGACAGGAACAGGAAAGGGCCGCAGCCCTCTCTTCACAGGCTGCCAAGGCCAAAGTGACGGTAGAATCACTGAGCTTTAGTGAGAAAAAGGCTTCTCGCGCCATTATGCGAGAAATTGACTGGAAGTGCGGGGAGGTCTTTCTAAACGCCATTGCTTCACAGACGTATACTGCTCCTTCCACCGTCTCCGGCGCCCTCAAGAAACTGGAGTTGGCCACACTGATCCATACCAGATCCAGGGGAGTGAAGGGGATGTATGTGGAGGTCCGAAATCCCAATTTGCGCACGGAACTGGACAAATTCGAGCGCAATCTACATCCTTGACCGGAAGACAGCGTCGATCCACTCTGGCCGAATTCGGCCAGAGTGGTTTGATCCGCCCCGCATATCCATGCATCGGCTGCAGAGTTGGCCATTGCAGGTTGGTCCTGTGGGGGTGCCCTGGTTCAATCTGGCAGCAACGCTATAGTCGGATCTTCATTTCCCTCAACTTCTCTTCCAATTGATCGGGATAATCTGCAGTCGCCCCATCAATTCCCATCCTCAGCAAATCCTCGATTTCCTTATCATTCAGCCTCTTTAGTCCCCAGACCCTGACGAGCAGATCGTGCTGGTGCAGCCGGTCGACCATTTCCGAGGTTGTCTCGTCGGCTGGTGGGCACACAATGTCAACTTGGCGATCGAGGCAGTCTTGGAGCAAATCGTCTACGGAATTGTACACCCTTGTTTTTCCGCTGTCCCGCAGGACGTACTGTTCCTCTGCTTTAGGATCGAACAAGACCAGGGCAGAAAGGGAGATTTCCGGATCCAGTTTGCGGACTTGTTCGAGCACTTCCCAGTTGAAGGAGGAAATGCTGACCGCTTCCTTCATACCCGCTGCATCTACTATGGTGAGGACTTTTTCAATGATTTCGGGAAAGTTGATCCCGTCTTTGATTTCAATGACTAGTCTTGCATGGTGTTTCTCCATCAACACCAGCAGCTCTTCCAGTGTGGGGATTTGCTCGCCAGCCCACTCTTCTGCGAACCACGAACCTGCATCAAGTTCTTTGATTTCGGTCAAGGTGAAACTGGATACTTCGCCTGTGGCATTCGTCGTCCGATCAACCAGACGGTCATGGATCACCACCACTTGCTGATCAGCGGTCAGTCTGACATCGCATTCGATCCAGTTAAAACCTTTTTCTAGAGCCTTGCGAAAGGCGAGCATGGTGTTCTCTGGATAATGCCCCGAAGCACCCCGATGGGCGATGTTCATGAAAGATTTCGTCGTCGATTCGTTCATCTCAATGGCCACTCCTTTGTGTCTCTCTGTCCTGGGGACAACATGTTCGCGGTAGAAAAGCGTCTGTTAGAGAACACCGATCTCGCGGAAATATTGTTTAGCTCCAGGATGAATCGGTATGCTGGTTTCGACATTGCTGTGCAGTTTAGCGAATTCTCTCCCCTGATACACAAGGGAGGCTCGCAGTTGAATATTGTCTAAAACAACGGAAGTGATGGCGTAAGCGTCCTGGTTGGGCAGGTCCTTGTGACAAATCAGTACTGTAGGGATGCCCAGGGTGTGGATTTCTTTTGTTTGGCCTGGGTAGGTATTCGCCTCAATGCTATCCATAAACCAATAGTGGTGCCGATCGGTCAACTTCTTTAACTTATCCTCAGCGATGGGTAGCAGGCGCAAAGGCCGTTGGCATCCCAATTCCACCAGGGCTTGACTGGGTCCGATAGATAGGAAGAAAACGGCGTCTACATGGCCGTTGTGGAGCATCTCCACTGCTGTAGAGAAGGGGTAGATCATCGGTTTGTAGTCCACTTCGGGCTCTAAGTTGTAACTCCTCAAGACCCGTTTGGCCACTCTACTGCTGGCACCACCCTGCGCGCCGATGGCGATCGTCTTCCCGCGCAAATCGTACAAGTCGTGAATGTTGGATGACTCTAGAGTCGAAATCTGAAGCTCCAGACTGGGCAAATAACAGAGTGCTCGAATATCCGGACTGGGAACCCCAAAATCGCCTTTGCCATGGAAAGCGTTAATCGCCACATCGATCTGGGATATGGAAACGACGAGTCTTCGTTCCTGGGTTAAGCGGACATTATCGATTCCGCCGCCCGTAGCCTTGACGACAGGCTGGATACGGGTAAAGCGAGATATGAGACCGGATAGTTCCTGACCCAATGTGTAGAAGGAGCCGCCCACAGAACCTGTCCCTAAACCGTCATAGTAGATGACGAGATCCTGATCGGGGGGTGTTTGCCTGTGCGTATGGAAGTTCTCTTGCACCAAAGCGCTCGCCTTGACACCATCCTGCTCCTGAATAGCCCAGATGATTTGCTCATAGACCAGTATATCCGGCTTTTCGTTGATCCCTGTGGAGTGTACCGCTTCCAGTAGCTCTCGCAAGAACAGCATGAGATGGGCCAGCAACTCGTTCCGCGCAGTGAGCGCGACTCGTTCGTAGAAGTCCCGCTCTAGGGACGCAAACTCTGCTCGATCATCTCTCCGTAGGGACGCTCTCAACTTCTCCATCGAATCCTTCAAGGCAGAGATGTCCACTGGGGTCGCCCTCTCGGCAGCCAGCGACGCAGCCTGCATTGTTAGTCCTCTCAGCACTTCCAGTATGTTTTGGGCATTGACCGCCTCGTTGAGATGCCACAAGGTGGAGCCCACGATCTCCTTAACCTCCGGCTTGCCGACAAATGTCCCCCTGCCATGCTGCACATCAACCACACCGACACTTGCCAGTCCCATCAGCGCTTCCCTGACCGTTCCCTTGGAGGCGCCCAATTCCGCCGCTAAGTCTTCAATGGAGGGCAGCATCATCCCAGACGTCATCTTGTCGTCGCGGATTTTATATTTGATTTTGTCAGCTACGTCACGAGAACTGCTTCTGGTTGCCATAAATCTCACCCTCACGATTTGTCCTAAGACATCCTATAAGTTAAGGAGACACCCGATATGCTCAATTTAACATAGTCTCCCTGATTTATCAAGATTTTATTATGACGATACTATTTTATGGAGTGGATGGGAGCACCAAGTGAATTTTCTGTTATGGCCAGAGGCGGGGAGACCAAGAGCTTGGCAGGATTTTTTTCGCAGGAGGAGAATTCACATGCGACTCGAAAGGAAGTTTATTGACTTATCATTGGGATATGCTGGGAAATTATCGGAACAAGGTACAAATTACACGAAGCAGGAGTGATCTGGTATGCCGACAATAACCTCGTTGCAGCAACGCTTGGAAGAATGTTATCGACATGAAGAAGTGGATTACTATATGGAGCCCCTTGTTCGTATTTCAGATGGAATACCGGTAGGGCGGATCAAGGATGGGGATACTCTGTTTTTCTGCTGTCGACGGGGAGACCGCCAAATACAGTTAACGGAAGCCCTTGTTGATCCTGACTTCGGTCACTTTGTGGTTCAGCCCCTACCAGACTTGAGTGTCGTTACCTTAGTTCAATTTCATGATAGGTTTGCCCATCTGCCCACCATTTTCCCCATTTTGAAACCCAGTGAGACGTTAGGTGAGGTGTTGAGCAAGGCTGGGGTTGTCCAGACCAGGATAGCCGAAACAGAAAAGTCCGCCCATGTGACCTACTTTTTTAACGGTCGGCGTGTAGAAGCCTACGGGGGCGAGCAGTGGGTTATAGTGCCTAGTCCCCATTCCTCGGAATTCCTGCAAAAGCCGGCAACCAGCACAGCAGAGGTTGCCGCGGCTGTGGAGGGGGCCATGGATCAGCAGCAAGGCCAGGGTCGACACTTTATTCTAGCGAACCTTGCGGCAGGCGACATTATCGGCCATTTGGATGATTGGCAGGCTAATATTGACTGTGCCGAGGCAGTTGATCAGTCTTTGAGCAGGATCTGCTCTGCCGCGGCCAAGTATGGCTATGTGGTAGCAGTGACGGCCGATCACGGCTTGCTTGAGAAGTTCCGGAAGGATGACGGGAGCGTTAACCTCAGTCACACTACCAGTCGGGTTCCCTTTGGTTTGGTTGTGCCCGAAGGAGGTCCCCCTGTAGGGCTGGAGGAAGCCGATGATGCGAGCCTGGCGGATGTAGCACCTACGCTCCTGACCATGATGGGGATTCCGGTACCCGGCAGCATGGATGGAGTGAATAGAGCAAGCTTACAGGGAACTTACGATCGCATTGTCTTAGTGGTTGCTGACGGCTGGGGAATCGGCGTCTCCGATCCGGACAGCAATCCCATCCTCGCAGCCCGCACCCCTTGTATGGATCAGATTGCCGGGGAATGCCCCTATATCACCCTAGCCGCCTCAGGCGAAGCCGTTGGTGCGCACCCGGGACGTTCGGGTAATTCCGAAACGGGCCATCTTACACTAGGAGCCGGTCGAGTTGTTCTCCAAGATGAACTCCGCATTGCCCGAGCTCTCGAGACGGGAGAACTCCATCATAGCCAAGCTGTCCAGCAAAGTTTAGAGGCGGCCGTCCGGCGCGGCAGCGACATCCACGTCTTGACTATGCTCACCAAGGCCAGTTCCCATGGAAACATGGACGAAGGGCTGGCGGTGGTCCAGGCTGCAGCAGCCAAGGGCGTCAAAAAAGTGTGGTTACATCTCATCCTGGATGGTAGAAGCAGCCCGCCTCAGGGGGCTCGAGATTTGCTGAACACGCTGCGTGAAAGGCTCCCTGCGGGAATTGACGCAGAAGTCGCAACTGTGGTTGGTCGTGGTTTTGCCCTGGACCGCAGCGGCGACTATCAAGGAAAAACCAAAAGAACCTATCAGGCTTTAGTCGAGGGAAAGGGCAGAGGGTTTTGAGCAGACGCCAATCTTAAGAGCTGTTTGACTGCGATAGGTAACGAGACACACAGAATCGATTGCTGCTTGACTTTGGGGGACCTGGTGCGATGGAGTCATTCCTGTTTTTTCTGTTGACTATGGCTATCGCCGCCGTGGGCGGAGTGATTGGCTATAAGCTGAAGCTGCCTGCTGGCGCAATGCTTGGCGCCATGGTGGCCACTGTAATCTTTAACCTGATCACACATCATGCTGTCTTCTACGCAGATTTACGTGTCGTGGTTCAGCTCCTGGCCGGAGCCATGATCGGCAGCAGAATGAACAGGGATGTTCTGCTTGGGATGAAACGACTGACCGTCCCGATCCTGATCCTTGTTGCCAGCATGTTTGTGCTAAACATGGTCTTCGGTTCAGCGCTGTATCTATTCAGTTCGTTGAGTGCTCCGACCGCCTTATTTGCAGCTGCTCCAGGCGGTGCTTCAGAAATGGCCATTGTCGCCGGGGAACTGGGAGCGAATGCAGCTCATGTAGCCATATTGCAGCTGGCCCGCTTGGTGATCATCTATACCTGTCTGCCCTTTATCATGACGAGACTGAGCGGCGGTATGAGGGCGTATCAAGACAAGCACAGCCCTGAGAGCTGCGTCGCTCTTGGAGCCGGAGAATCCGGGGCCGAAGGGGAGATGGTAGCGGCAGCTGCCCGAGGCGTCCATTTCCTACTGCTAGTCACTATTTCTGCCATAGGCGGCATTGCCTTTCGTTCTCTAGGAATAGCTGCTGGCGCCTTAATTGGCAGCATGCTGGCGGGCACCTTCTATTGTGTGGCCAGGGGCGAGGCAGCCTTTCCGAAACGACTGAGAGTGTGCATGCAGATTTCCTCAGGAGCGTATGTAGGATGTCGTCTGGAGCCGGAGACTCTTGCTTCCATGGGGGAACTGCTGATTCCGCTGGTGATCATGTTCATTGGTACCATCACGTTTTCCTTTGGTATCGGGTTTCTAATTCATAAGCTGACCAAACTCGACCTTTTGACCAGTGTACTTGCCTCTTGTCCCGGGGGGCGGCAGGAAATGGCCTATCTGTCTGAGGATATCGGTGCTGACACACCCAGCATCGCTATTATGCAGACAGCTCGCATGGTTTGCGTCATTGCTTTTTTCCCAACTTTGCTCAAGCTGATTACCAACTGGTTGGGTTAGGTGGTTTCTGGTCAGGTTTTAGAAAGGAGGGGACGAACAATGCCTGTCTATGAATACTTCTGTCGTAACTGCAATAAGCCATTTGAAGCATACTACAAGCTATCACAAAGCGAGGGTCAAAAGAGCAGTCCATGCCCTGTCTGCCGTCAGGCAGCGGCTCGCGTCTTCACTCCTATCGCCATACCCAGAGTTGAAAGAACAGACAGTGATCTGATGGATGATCCACCGGAGTATCGAAAAATGCACTACTATGAAAAGAGGAGAGATTGGCGCAGGGCTGCTGATGCAGCGGAGGGAGTCAGCGAGTATGCCAAACAGAAGTTTCTTCAGAAGGCCCAGGAAGAGGGCGTTTGATCTAGCCTGATACGAAAGCAGCGGAGAAAAACCTGTGAGACCGCGGTTCTGGGTCTTTACAGGTTTTTTTGCACCTAGCAATGGTTTTTCCTGATTTTGTCTATCTGTGCAACAAGAAATTCTTATTTGCAATAGTGTCTTGACATATTATTCGAACCATGTTAAATTATACATATCGGGTGTCTGTACAACACATCGGATGAGTTCGGGAGTGGTACTGGTCTCAACTTGTCTACCTGATAGGCAAACATCCAAGCCTTGTTCCGGCTCAGGCAGATTGCCCCATGTCAAGCTTTCATGACCGCATTGTAAGGAGATAGCTATGCAGAAAAACAAGGTGATCATCATAGTAATCGATGCTCTAAGACCCGATAGTATCACGAAGGGATCCATGCCCACCCTTTGGACACTTGCAGAGCGCGGCGTAAGATTCTCCAACCATTATACTTGTTCCCCTTCGAAAACAAGAGTGGCATCGGCGACAATAGCAACCGGATGTTACCCATCGAAACATGGACTGGTCAACAATCAGCTGTATTGCAACGGAGCATTCATCAACGTTTCCAACTACCAAGAGTTAATGCAACTAGACAGCTCTCCCGCGGGTCCACTCTTGTCTATACCCACCTTGACTGAAAGGCTGGATCAAGCTGGTTTTCGAGTTGCACTTTCCACCGCCAGCAGTTCGGGTACAAGTTTTATCCAAAACCCCAGCAGGCGCGGTTTTAGTGTAAACAATGGATCGCCCAGTTTTGTGTTTCCCGAAGCCAGGAAAGACGCTATCTTAGCTCGATTTGGCAGTGCTCCCAAGGTTCAGTTCCCCGATGTTGAGAGGAACAAGTATGCCGCGCGGATCCTTACAGAGCATATTATCGCCGAGCTCCAACCTGATCTGGCCATGATCTGGTTTTCGGATCCCGATAAGACCCAGCACCCCTACGGGCCGGGTGCGCCAGAGACTCTCCAGGCCCTTGGCGTGGTGGATCAATGCATCGCAGACATCGTGGAAACGCTCCAAGAGCAAGACCTCTTGGATAGAACCGATCTCTTGATCCTGTCCGATCACGGATGCATTTCCGCCGATCCAAACTCGCGTTTTTCTACCTCTATGGCTAAGGAAATCTTCCCCGAGGATCTTGCCTCGAAGTTTGTCTTGGTCGGCGGCAATAGCATTTACATCAAGCCAGGGGAAGAGCATGCTGCTCCTGAGATCATCTACGCCTTGCAGCAAGATCAAGATATTGGAGCAATTTTCTCGTCCTTCCCCAATTGCGGTACACTGCCCTTAGCTTTGATCGGTCAGGAACATGAGCGCAGTCCGGACATCCTTTTCTACCCCCATTGGACCACTGAGCTTAGTGAATACGGTGTACCCGGCATCGCCAAGGGAACTCCAGGGCACGGTCATGGAGGGACGAGCCGCTATGAAATGAATGCAACCCTTGTAGCCTATGGTCCAAGCTTCAAGGACAGCACCACCATTAACACGCCGTCAGGAAACATTGATATAGCTCCAACGGTGTTGCACCTCTTCGGTCAGCCCATCGACCCAATCCTAGACGGTAGAGTGTTAACAGAGGCGATGAAAGACGGTGCCAGCCCAGGAGAAATTGTTCCGAAAGAGCTTTCGTTCACCAGCCGAGCGGAGTACCCGGACTTCACTTACGAGGCAACAGCGAGGATAGCTAGAATTGACAATACCTATTACTTGAGACAGGCCAATGGTACTTCTACGAAAAAGGAAATCTAGGTGGTACAGCGCCGAGAAGGGGGACAACTGGAAGTGGGTAGGCACAGGATGAGACTCGTGGCACACAGGGGATGGAGTAAGCGTTTTCCCGAAAACAGTTTGCCATCTCTGGCAGCAGGGGTTGCGGCAGGAGCGGACGAAATCGAATTTGATTTGCGCTTGAGCAGTGATGGAATTCCCTTTTTATGTCATGATGCTGAAGTGAATCGCGTTTCCAATTTAGAAGGACCTACGAGCTCCTTCACTATGCAGGAACTGAAGCAGGCCGACCTGAAAATGCCCGATGGCACCGTTCTGGAACATCTAGGCTTTTCCAGTGTCGATGAGGTTTTCCAGACATTCGGCGGTTTGATTGCCATGAACATCCACATTAAAGACGGTTCGGAAACAGGCAATATACTGGCGTACATTACGGAAAGGTATGATCTGCGAAAATACCCGGAGATATACATTGCCGGCGATGCTCAGATGCTCCAAGTGGCTCTGGAAGACTATGCATTCATTCCCAGATGCTGCCTGGCCGATGCAGCCAAGGACCCCGAGTTGCTCGTGGATAATGCCATCAAGTATCGCTGTGCACGGTTACAGTTTAGGCGCACCAATTACACAAAAGAGTCTGTGGCAAGAGCCCTTGAGGCTGGTTTGACACCTAACCTCTTTTACGCGGATGATTTGGATGGTGCCCAGCAAGCGCGGGATTATGGAATCATGGCCCTGTTGACAAATGATATCGGATACCTGAAAAAGAGGCTGTAACTGGCATGAATGTGAATAGTTTTGCGAAGCTATGTTCCCTGTACTGTGGTTAGGAGGTGAGCAGTTCAGCGTATTGGGTCTGTCGACTGAAGGAAAGAAAGTAAGGGAGGAATTTCAGAGATGAGATTAGTAAAACCAACCGTATCGCTGTTGCTCGTAACTGTCTTCGTTCTCATGGCAAGCTCTTTGGGATTTGCATACCAACGAGACGTTCTGAGAATCGGTATTCCAAGTCTCCCCAACGAACTGGACGGCCAGGTCACGATGGGGAACGAAGGCCAGCGTGTCATGTTCAATATCTTCGAAAAGTTAGTTCACTTCGACAAAGAAGATCCTTCTATTGTCACCCCTCAGTTGGCTGAGAGTTGGGTATGGCTGGATGACAACACGCTGGAGTTCACCTTGCGGCAAGGCGTCTTGTTCCACAATGGGCAGCCCATGACAGCCCACGACATCAAGTATGGCATGGATCGGGCCATGAACCCTGCAACCGGTTCGGGATCCTTTTTCGCCATGTTAGCAACCATTGACAGCATTGACGTAATCGACGACTACACCCTCCGCATCACCACGGCTGATCCAGATCCCATTCTCCTGACCAGACTGGCATCGCTCTGGGGCAGTTTTGCGATTCCCAATGGCTATATCGAAGAGGTTGGGGAGGAAGCATACATTACTAAGCCTGTATCCACGGGCCCATACATGGTTGAGAGTTTTGAGCCGGATCGCATCGTGCTCCGGGCTTTTGAAGACTATTGGGGTGTAAAACCCAATGTCCAGGAGCTAGTGTATATCGAGATTCCTGAGCTGGCTGCCAGAATGACAGCTCTGATCAATGGCGAAGTGGATCTAATCTCTACCATTGGTCCTGACCAGGTAGGTTTCCTAGAGGGCTATGACCACATTTATGTGCTCAGTAAACCCATTGCCAACATGCACATATTGACGTTTAACATCACACAACCGCCCACGGATAATAAGCTGTTACGCCAAGCCTTGGCCCTTGGCATTGATCGCCAGGCCATCGTTGATGCGCTGTTCTTTGGCGGCACAGAAGTTCCAAGATCCTACCAGTTTAGGGAATATGGAAGCATGGTCAACGAAGACATTCCCCAAAACATTTATGATCCAGAGAGGGCAAAACAACTGGTGGCCGAATCCGGGTACAAGGGAGAAGTCCTCTACTATGACGGGGTCGCCAACTACTATACTGGCACCAATGAAGCCGCGGAAATCATCGTCGAGATGTGGAGACAGATTGGAGTTAACGCTCAGATTCGATTCAGTGAGAAGGCATGGCAGAACCCAGACTTTAATGTCCATACCTGGTCAAATACCATGCGTTTCCCAGACTTCTCCGCACAAGCCCTGCAATGGGGGATCGGAACTACCAGGCAGGATGGTACGGAAATTACCCAAACCTGGCCCGATTCTGAACTACGCAGACAATACAATGAACTGCAGGTAGAACTGGAAAGAGAGCTGGATCCCGACAGGAGATACGACATTTATCAGGAAATGTTAGCTATCTGGCGGGAAGAAGTGCCAGCAACCGAGCTGTGGTTTGCGCCTGAAAGTTGGGCCATGCGTGCAGATATCGTCTGGAACCCATACTATGCCCACATTATGGATTTCGGTGGGCACAACCTGAGTTTCAAGTAATCGCTTCATTTGAAGCTCGATTGGAGAAGACGAGAATCGCGTATTCTCGTCTTCTACTCATACAATACGCGCATTGTTTGAGTGGATCTATCGTTATTTCTTGACACCAAAAGGATGTGAGAAGATGGCCTTTTTTGTGAGAAGGATTTCCAGAGCAGTGATTACATTATGCGTTGTTTTGACCATCGTCTTTTTCGCGACCAGAATTACAGGAGACCCTGTAATGTGGTTGCTGCCAGATGACGCATCCATGGAGGCTATAGAGAATACGCGCATACGACTAGGACTGGACAAGCCGATTCATGAACAGTTTTCCATTTTTGTGAAGGGTGTTCTGCAAGGCGATTTTGGAACAAGCTTCCTGCATCGCAGATCGGTCACAAGTCTGTTTCTCGAACGGATTCCCCAAACAGTGAAATTGATGTCCTGGGCTTTAGGACTAGGGATCGTCTTAGGCATTCCCCTCGGAATCATTGCAGCCCTCAACCGCAATAGTGCTCTGGATAGATTCTTGATGACAAGCAGTTTTTTGGCCTACTCTATCCCCAACTTTGTGTTAGGAATCTTCTTTATTCTCATCTTTTCCTTAACGTTGCGCTGGCTGCCCAGTGGAGGATATGGCAATTGGCGCTATATGATTATGCCCGTTGTTACCTACGGCGCTTCCCATGCTGGTCTCGTAGCCAGATTAATGAGGAGCTCCATGCTCGATGTGATCAGACGAGACTTCATTCGGACAGCGGACTCCAAGGGTTTGCCTCGGCACACAGTGATTATGAAACACGCCTTTCGCATCGCAGTCTTACCTGTGATCACGCTGATAGGTCTTAGGCTGCCGCATCTGATTTCAGGCTCTTTTGTGATCGAAACCATTTATGCATGGCCCGGCGCTGGCAGGCTCATTATTCAGGCAGCCAAAAATCGAGACTTTCCCGTTTTGCAGTACGCTGTGTTTGTGACTGCGATTTTGGTTATTGTCGCCAATTTGCTGGTTGACCTCGCCTATGGTTTACTCGATCCGCGCATTAAATACGACTGATCAGTGAAAGGAGCAGCGCAATGTCAAAACGAGCCTTATCGTCCATACTTACCAGCATTAAGAAAATGCCTCCCATGATCATTATCTGCTTTATTCTCTTGTTTGCCATGATAGCTGCAGCGGTATTTCTACCCTTCTTGGAGGCTATCGACCCATATACGCAAAATCTGCTGGGGCGACTGGCCAAACCCAGATTCTTGGACCCCGCTTCCAAATATGTACTGGGATCCGATCCGATTGGTCGAGACCTGCTTTCCAGAACCGTCTATGGACTGGCCTGTTCTCTGGTCATTGGAGCACTTGGCGTGATCATCGGTACTGTTTTGGGTGTCAGTTTGGGTATGTTGAGCGGATTAGGCGGAGGAATATTAGATAACATTATTATGGCCGTGGCCGAGCTGCAGCAATCCATACCCCGAACTCTGATCTTGATTGTCGTTGTTGTACTGGTTCGGCCCAGTGTTACTGTGATGATTGTGGTTCTAGGAGTATTAAGTTGGAATGGGTACGCCCGCTTGGTGCGGGGACAGATTCTTTCCATCAGAGAAGAGGAATACGTGCTGTGTTCGAAGGCCTTAGGCGCTTCACAGTTCTACATTGCTGTCAAGCATGTTCTGAAGAACATCGCCTCTCCCATCATCGTTTTAAGCACGTCCAACTTGAGCTCGATCATCCTTTCCGAATCTACCTTATCCTTTCTCGGTGTGGGCTTACAGCCCCCGGCCGTATCCTTAGGCTTGATGATTAGTTCAGGACGGGACCATCTCGCTACTTCCTGGTGGTTGACGATTATCCCCTCCATCGTTTTGGCCCTACTGGTAATAACGACCTCTCTAATTGGAGACTGGCTGAGGGATGTGCTTGATCCGCAGCTGCGGCATGGCGCCTAAGGAGAAATCCGAGGTCAGGAGCCCCTAATCTGGGTAGTAGTGTGAGGAGGACGGAAACGTGGTTGAAAGAGATAAATTGCTGGATGTACAGGGTTTAAAAACATATTTTGAAACGGATCGCGGAGTGGTCAAGGCCGTCGATGATATTTCCTACCATGTCAAGGAAGGCGAGACCGTCGGCATTGTGGGGGAAAGCGGCTGCGGAAAGAGTGTAACTGCCCTTTCCATCATGAATCTCGTACAAGGACCCCGTGGCAGAGTGGCTGGTGGAAAGATCATGTACACTACCAAGGGCGGCGAACGAGTTGAGATAACGGCTCTTCCGCCTTACAGCCCGAAAATGCGTGCTATTCGCGGTAGTGAGATTTCCATGATCTTTCAGGAGCCCATGACGGCCCTCAACCCTGTCTACACCATTGGTGAGCAGATTGCTGAAACGGTCTGTCTGCATCAGAAAGTGAGTAAGAAAAAGGGGCGGGAACGGGCAATTGAGATGTTGGAATTGGTGGGCATCGCCGCTCCGAGCAGGAGAATTAACGAGTATCCCCATCAACTCAGCGGTGGTATGCGTCAACGTGCGATGATCGGGATGGCGCTTTCCTGCGACCCGCGTTTTCTCATTGCTGATGAGCCAACGACGGCCCTCGATGTCACCATCGAAGCACAGATCCTCGATCTGATGCTGCACCTGCAAGAAAAACTAGGGATGGCTATGCAGTTTATCACCCATGATCTGGGCGTGATCAGCACGATGGCCAAACGTGTAGTCGTCATGTACACAGGTCATGTTGTGGAAAAGGCGTCTGTTGACGACATCTTCTATGATCCTAGGCATCCTTATACCAAGGGTCTCTTAGCTTCAGTCCCCACGCTGGGACGTCAGGAAAGACTGGTTCCCATCAAGGGTACGGTACCAAATATGAATGAACTCCCCAAGGGGTGTTACTTTTCTCCCCGTTGCCAGGAAGCGATGGATATCTGCCATCAGGAAGAACCGCCCTCCTACCAACTGGAGGGTGATCACATCGTCAAGTGCTGGCTGTGGGAACAAGAGGGGGTACGATTGCCTTGAAAGATGATAACGTAATCCTTAGAGTCGATGACTTGAGGAAGTATTTTCCGATCAAAAAGGGATTGTTCAAGCGAGTTGTTGGTAATGTCAAGGCAGTGGATGGAATCAGCTTCTTTGTCCGCAAAGGTGAAACCGTGGGGGTTGTGGGTGAGAGCGGTTGTGGGAAAACCACTGCGGGACGATGTATTGTGCGAGTGATGGAGCCAACGAGCGGCCAAGTTCAGTTCCGCAGAGGTGGCCAAATGGTGGATCTGCTCGCCTTAAGCAAGCACGAAATGAAGAAGGCGCGCCAGGAAATTCAGATGATTTTCCAGGATCCCTTTTCCTCCCTTGATCCTCGCATGACGGTCAAGAAGATCATTGCTGAACCTTTGGATATTCACAAGATCGGAACCCGGCAGGAGCAGGAGGAGAGGGTTAAAGAGCTGATGAGTCATGTGGGGTTAGGGGCCTATCAACTGGAACGTTATCCCCATGAGTTCAGCGGTGGGCAAAGGCAGAGGATCGGCATCGCCCGAGCCCTGGCACTGAACCCCAGTTTCATTGTGTGTGATGAGCCCGTGTCCGCTTTGGATGTCTCGGTACAAGCCCAGGTGATCAACTTGCTGTCTGATCTACAGGAACAGTTTGATTTGACCTACCTGTTTATAGCCCATGACTTGAGCGTTGTGGAGCATGTTAGCGATCGCATCATGGTTATGTATGTGGGGCAAGTGGTTGAAATGACGACTTCGAAGAGCCTGTATACGAATCCGAAACATCCTTATACGGAGGCGCTTCTGCAGGCGATCCCCATCGCGGACCCCAGGTCCCGCAGAGACTTCAGGCCCTTGGAAGGCAATGTGCCCGATCCTTCCAATCCGCCTCCAGGCTGCAAATTCCATACCAGATGTCCCTATGTGCAAGACATCTGTAAGCGTGAACCGCCTGAGCTAAGGGAACTGAAGGGGATGCACGATCATTTTGTGGCCTGCCATCGTGCGGAGGAGCTTGAACTGCAAGGAATCCAATCCCGTACGGCGGTGAGCCGGTCGTCCTAGGGGGTATTTGCTATGGCCAACAAAGTACTTCTGATCATCATGGACGGACTGCGTCCTGACATGATATCCCGGGAGACGATGCCCTTTGTGCATAGTACCATCAAGCAAGGGGTGGAGTTTACGTCCAATTTCGCCTCTTTTCCTTCGAAGACCAGGATTGCCTCGGCTGTCTTGGCCACTGGCTGCTATCCTGGCAGGAATGGGATCATGAATAACGGCCTCTATTTTCCAGCACTGGGAGGAGCCATCGGTACCAAGGATTATGAGGATCTTCAGCGGCTGCATCAGTCGCCTGCAGGGCCGGTACTCGCGGTTCCAACTCTGGCGGAGCGCTTGGTGCGAGCGGGCCGGCGCGTGGCGATTGCCACGGCCTTTAGCACCGGGGGCACCTATCTGCAGGATCCGGAGGGCTATGGGGTTAGTGTCAACCATTCCTATATCTATCCTGCTGCGAATAGGGAGATGCTGGAGAGCCGCTTTGGCAAAGGACCTGCCGAAACGCTGCCTGATGTGGGGCGGAATCAGTACGCAGTTCGGGTTCTGACAGAGTATATGCTGCCTGAATTGAAGCCCGACTTTGCAGTCCTGTGGCTGTCTGAGCCCGATCGCACACAGCACAAACATGACTTGGGATCGCCTACCGTAAATCAAGCTTTGAGACTCGCTGACGACTGTGTGCGACAGGTGGTTGACGCACTGGATGATTACGGTTTACTCGATTCCACCGACCTTTTTCTCATGTCCGATCACGGCTTTATCAGCTCTGATCCTGCCGCGGAGTCTGTTACAGATAATGCCATAAGGTGGCTGAGCACAGATGCCAGCCCAGAAGCCCTCGTTGTCAACTTCAACAGTATCTATATCCAGTCCGAGGCGCAGAATGCTCTGCAGGAGATCGTCACCTTTTTGCAGCAGCAAGAGGGAATCGGTCCGATTTTTTCTGCCAGGCCCCTCGAAGGTGTCCTTCCTTATTCCTTGCTGAAACTTGATCATGAGCGCAGCCCGGATCTGTTCTTTTTTCCCCGCTGGTCCCCAAGGCCGAATGGCTATGGCGTTTTGGGTATGTGCCCTGGATATCATGCTCACTACCACGGGGCCGGCAGCCCTTATGAACTCTTGACTACGATGCTCTGTGTCGGTCCAAGTTTTGAGCAGGGCGAGGTTGTCCGTCATCCCACGGGCGTAATCGATGTGGTGCCAACGGTGCTTCACTTGCTCGGTTTGGAAGTAGACAGCGGGATCGATGGCCGGGTGCTTGCAGAAGCATTCCGAGACGGCCGAACAGCTGCGGACCTCCAGGTGCATGAGTTTACCTATCGATCCCAGCTTCAGGCTGGAGATTACTCTTACGAAGCCTATGCCAAAGTGGCCAGAGTTGACAATACCTATTACCTCAAAGAGGCCAATGGTGCCGTACACTTTTCTTAGCACGTCAAGGAGGAAAGAGATGGATCGTTTCTTTGCCTACGCTAAGCCCGAAGAAGTGGGGATTCGATCAGAACATGTCCAAGATTTCATTGAAAAACTTGATGCTTATGATTTGTGCATGCATAGTGTTCTCTTGATCCGCAGGGGGAAGCTTGTAGCTCAAGCGTATTACGCGCCTTTTACGGCCAAAACTTTGCACCGTATGTTCTCCGTGACCAAGAGCTTCACCTCTTTGGCCATCGGTTTGCTGCAGGAAGAGGGTAAGCTGTCCCTTGATCACCAAATTGCGGACTATTTCCCTGAAAAGCTGCCCAACCAGGGCCTGCACCCCTATCTAAGGGAGACGACGATCAGGGATATGCTGATCATGGCCAGCCCCCATGCGACAACCACGTACCAGCGCCGTCCCGTTGAGGATTGGGTGCAAAGCTTTTTTGCAGTTGAACCAACGCATCCGCCTGGAACGATTTTTTCCTACGACACATCGTCGAGCCATACCTTGGCGGCCTTGGTGGAAAAACTAGCAGGCATGCCTTTGTTAGACTATTTGCGTAAGCGCTTTCTGGATCAAATCGGGTTCTCCAAAGAAGCCTATATCCTTACTGATCCCATGGGCGTGTCCATGGGTGGAAGCGGCCTCATGGCCACTCCCTTGGATGTAGCTAAGGTGGCCTGGCTTGTACTGCGGGGAGGAGCCTACCGGGGGCTGCGCTACTTGCCCCAGGACTACATTAAAGACGCGGTCAGCAAACAGATTGACAGCTCCCTCCGGGAAGAGAGAATGGACGGACGTCAGGGTTATGGTTACCAGTTTTGGCGTGTTCGTCATAACGGCTTTGCCATGCTGGGCATGGGGGGACAGTATGCGCTCTGTTTTCCCGATCAGGATCTCTTGCTTGTCACTACAGGCGATATCCAGGGCGTTCCCTTTGGGCGGACTGCCGTTTTTGATGCCTTCTTTGACGAAGTTCTGGCCAACTTGGAAGATCGGCCCTTGGAGCCTAATCAAGGGGCCTGGGAAAGACTGGACACTGCCTTAAAAGGCGCGGCCATGAAGCCTTTACGGGGTCCGGAAAATGCTGCTCTTGCTGCCCAGATCAATGGGAAGATCTACAGGGTTAGCCCCAACAAACTAGGCATCGAACAGGTCTTCCTCAGTTTTGAGGCGGATAAGGGAACACTGCACT
>DUPN01000002.1 GCA_012838305.1 Bacillota bacterium
CAGGGTGCTGCCAGTGCCTTCCCGGGGGCAGATTTGCTCCGTGACGGCCTGGGGATGATCGCCCTGGTGGCCATGATGGGTATTATAACTTTACTGGGCCTTGGAGTGGTGTACCAAGTGAAGTCCAAAAAGCAAGGGGTTGCAGTGGATGTTGCAGGGGAATCCTGATAGAAAACGCTACGAGTTGATCTGCGTCATCGTCAACTTCGGCTTGGCAACTAAAGTCGTGAGTAAGGCCAAAAAGAACGGTGTGTCTGGCGGTACGATCGTGCTCGGCAAGGGTACTGTCCACAACCGCCTGCTGCAACTGTTGGAACTGACAGATGTACGGAGAGAAATCGTGTTGATGGTTGCTGAAGCGTCTTTGTCCCGCAGTACTCTTGCGCTCATCGATCAGGAGCTGGATTTCAGCAGACCGAATCATGGTATCGGGTTTATCATGCCCATTGGAGCCTTTATTGGTACAAGGAACCATGACTACGACGTCTGTGCTGAAGACGGAGGTGTCACAAGCATGTATAATGCCATTTTTGTCGTGGTGGAGAAAGGTCAGGCAGAACGGGTAATGGATGTGGCCAAGGCGGTGGGAGCCCGAGGAGGAACGATCATTAATGCTCGAGGATCTGGCACTCACGAGACCATGAAGCTTTTGAATATGGAGATTGAGCCTGAGAAAGAGATCGTTTTGATGCTGACGCGTAGCGAATCAACGGACGGTATCGTCAAAGCGGTTCGTGAGAACTTGAAAATTGATGAACCGGGGCAGGGTATCATCTTTGTCCAGCCGGTGAGTGAGACCTATGGAGTGGTGAATGCCTAGGCATTTTCCTCGCAGACATAGGAGTTTTTTCTTGGTGTGTCGAATATGATCATACGGGACATGGAAAGAAAACCCAAAGGAGGTCAGATTGATGCTCGAATTAATCGGAGCGATAGTGGTTATTTGGGTCCTTATCTACCTGATTGGTCGGATCACCCCCTAGTAACAGGCTGTTGATGCGTTTGTTTGCTGGCCTGGCGATCCAGGCCATATTGGAGAGATCCCCCGCGGCGTCTCTCCTTTATTTCTTTTGGTGAGGAGATACACTATGGGAGCAAAATCACGCCGCATCTGGGCATTTATCCGCAAGGATCTCCTGGAGTCCATCAGAAATCGGTCCATACTCATTGCCGTTGTGCTTCCAGTTGTGGCCTCTCTGCTCTTTGGCGTCTTGGACAACGTCCAGACCCCGAAACACTTCTCCATTGCGGTCTATGAGGAGGAGAACTCCGATTTTTCCCAGTTCGTAAAGGGCATAGCCTTAAACTTCCAGGTCCAAGTGGTCACGGATCTGGACCACGGGAAGGAACTCGTTCAGTCCGGTCAGGTGCACGGACTGATCGCGGTGCAAGCAGAGGATTCTTTCGCAGTGTTTCTGGACAGCGGGCGTCCGGTCTACTTTTTTGCCCTTAGCGAGCACATCACCGAGTTAGTAGAGGTTTACCTAGGCTTGCCCCCCCGCTATCATCTGGAGATCATTCCGGTAGGAGACACGAAGGTTTCCCGATCCGTATTGCCTGTCTGGATCACGATCACGATGAGCATGATCGGTGTTATGGTTGTGTCGGGGATGTTTGCGGAAGAAAAGGATACCAAGACCCTTGAGGCGATCGGAGTCTCTCCCGTTGGTTATGGAGAGTTGTTGTTGGGCAAGGGACTCTTTGGCGTACTGCTGAGTTGTGGTACCGTTTTGCTGATGCTGGCCCTGAATCGTGTGCTCGGACTTGGTCTCTCCGGCTGGGCCGCCCTCGGTCTGCTTGTACCCATGGGCGCTGCGTGTTTTACCGCCATTGGACTGCTGATCGGTGTGATCAGTAGCGGCCAGTCAACGGCGCGATCGGCTGCAACCATTCTCTATTTTCCCTTGCTCTTTCCCACATTGGTCTCGGATTTATCCTCCGTCACCAGGTTATTGGCCAGTTTCCTTCCCACTTTCCATCTCTATGCGGGGCTTGAGGCTGTTCTCCTCCATAGACAGGCAGTTGGGGGCATCCTCCCGGAGCTTGCGGCCCTGCTGGTCTTCTCCATCGTCTTAGTGGCTGGGACACGATTTGCCTATAAAAGGATGGTGAACTCCTATGACTAAAAGGATCTTGATCCTCGTGCTCTGCTTATGCCTGGGCCTTGCTGCCGGGGCGTCTGGCGCGGAGTCGTTGGAAGGCCGTGTGCAAGATTTTGTGGCGTCTGTGTATGCGGACTATGCCGCGCAGTCTTTTGCCGAGGTCTTTTCTCTCATGTATCCGAGTATTGGAGACATTGTATCTGAAGAGGATTATGTTAACTACCAGAGCCAGAACTTTGAGGAGCTCAAGTTGCACCTCAGCGAGATCGAAGTGGGGGAAGTCAGCGAAAGCCCGCGTTTGAGCGGCTCCCTGAGGCAATTGTTACTGGACGATGAGAGTCATAGGGTCTATGGCGTTGCCATCAGTTACAAGGCCAATTTCGTACGAGGAGTTCGCTTTTCCCAGACGATATCGAAGACAGTCTACGTTGTGGTAGTCGATTCCCAGAGCGAAGAGGGGATCTTGTACTTGCTGTGGGAACCCAGTTCCATGGAGGAAGAAGAGATGCCCAATGACAGTGATTGATGTTCGAGGTCTTTCCAAGCGCTACGGTCAATTCACCGCGGTGGATGATATCACGTTCTCGGTGCACCCAGGCGAAGTGTTCGGCTTTTTGGGGCCTAATGGGGTTGGCAAGACATCGACGATTCGGATTCTTACCGGTTTGAGCAGAGCGACTGAAGGTTCGTGCCGTGTGTTCGGAGAGGAGATGTCTCCAGACAACAGGCGGATCCGTGGCAGAATCGGTGTGGTCTTTGAGGAACCCAATCTTTACGCCCGTTTGTCTGGATGGGAGAATCTGCAGTTCTTCGCCACATTGTATGGGGCGGAAAGACGGAAGATCACCGACCTGATGGAAGAGTTCCAGTTGGCGGAGACGGGGAAGAAGCCGGTAGCCAATTACTCCAAAGGAATGAAGCAGCGCCTGCTCATTTGCCGCGCTTTACTGTCAGATCCAGATTTGCTGGTCCTGGACGAGCCCACGAGCGGTTTGGATCTGGCCTCTGTGGAACTGATCCGCAGCCGCATCCAATCCTTTGCTAAGGTCGGCAAGACCGTCTTTATGAGTACCCACTCCCTGGAAGAAGCGGATGAACTCTGTGGAAGGGTAGCCTTTTTAAACCATGGAAAGATTATTACGGAAGGAGATCCCGCAGCTTTGAAGCTTCGCTACGGTCAGGAGTATGTGCAGTTTGACCTGATTCCTATTGTGCCTTTGGCTGCGTTCTGGGATGGAATAGGTGCGCTCCAACCCTTAAAAATCGAGCAAGAGGGCAGAGTGGTCTCGGTGCTTGTGGACCTCACTGGCGAGACTCTAGGGCGTGACGTCGATCGCTTGCGCAGAGTGGGTCGAATCTTGCGCGTTCATTCTCAGGAGGCATCGTTGCGTGAGGTTTTTAAGTCGGTGCTCGATGCAGACTAGCATCGCAGCATGAGATGGTGATGGAGTTTATCGATCAGGGAGGAAAGGGTATGGAACTGAAGTGGCATGATGACATCCATGGTTTTCTGGAACAGACTCTGGACAGTCTAGAACAGGATGAGGCCATGAACAATCTTATGCTTGGTGTCGCTTTGAGGCTGAAAGAGGATCCCACCTATTACGAAGCTGTCGAGTGTGTGACAGTCCGGGATAGACACGGTCTGCTTCTGGCCGGGCTGATGACCGTTCCAGAAAAGCTGATGGTGTACAGCCCGGTCGGAGTCTGTGATGCTGCCATCAGGCAGCTGGCCGCTGCGTTTCTTGCTAAGAACCTTCGTCTTCCAGGAGTTTTGGGACCCAAGGGATTGGCGGAAGCATTTGCAGCGATCTGGAGGCAACAAACCGACTCTGCGGTAGTCTTAGACATGCACATGAGGGTCTACGAACTGAGAGAGGTCAATTGCAGCGTCATTGGGGAAGGGTTTTTGCGCCCGATGGAAGAACAGGACCTTGAGTTTGTGCCAGAGTGCATCGCAGGCTTTATGGAAGAGACTTCGGCTGATGGGCAACCTGATCTCGAAAAGTGTGCCGAAATCGCTGCGAGATGCTTGTCCAATCAGTCTCTTTTTCTGTGGGAACACGACGGAAAAGTCGTTTCTATGGCCGCCAAGACGAGGCCGACACGACACTCCATCAGCATTAGCCTGGTATACACACCAAAAGACCTGCGTGGCCGGGGTTATGCTACGAGTTGTGTGTCCGCCCTCAGTCAAAAACTGTTGGACTCTGGGTATGAGCGCTGTTCCCTGTTCACTGACTTAGCCAATCCCACCTCCAACAGCATCTACCAGAAAATCGGCTATCGGCCGGTGGGCGATTTTGACGGCTATTTCTTTCGACCGAAGAGCCAGACCACATAGGGGCTCCCTATGTCGAGGACACTTCTGCGGCAGCCTCACGCTTGGTGCTGCTTGTAACGCTCTTTGTTTTCCAGGCGCCTTTCTTGAAGAAGGCATAGGTGATTGCAGCCCCTAGCGTCCAGGAAATGAGCAGCGAAATGAACACCGATTCCGGTCGTCCGGTGGGATGGAGTTCGCTGCGACTTAAGTGGGCGAGACCGTAAGCGATGGGTACTCTTAGGCAGACGGTGGTAATAAGAGAGATCCACATAGGTGTCATCGTATCTCCTGCACCACGCATCACACCAGCAAGGGATTGGGTTACCGCCACAGCAATATACCCGATGGCCAAAATTCGCAGCATGCGGACACTGAAATCAACGAGCTCAGGGGTGTCAGTAAACACATGCATCAGATAGTGACCGAAGAGAAGCAGGAGTACTGTAATCACGGCAGAAACACCCATGGCTATCCCTACGCCATGTTTTGTACCTTCTTCCACGCGATCGAGGCGCTTGGCACCCATGTTTTGCCCTGTGAATGTGGTCATGGCGTTGCCAAAGGAGAAATTGGGCATCATGGCAAAACTGTCAACACGCATGATGATTACATTAGCCGCGATGACCATCTCGCCGAAGCTGTTCGTCAGTGACTGTACTACGATCATGGCCATGGAAAAGACGGCTTGTGTCAACCCGGAGGGTAAACCGAGTTTGATAATTTGCCGGGTCAATTCGCGGTTGATCTTCAGCATTGACCAATTCAGATCGAAGACGTCCCGCATTTTCAACAGTCTGAGTAGGCAAAAAACGGCTGCCACAGCTTGAGCAATCACGGTGGCCAGGGCTACTCCAGGAACGCCCATCCCAAAGACAGCTACAAACACAATGTCTAAGACCACATTGAGTATGGTGGCGACGAGCAGGTAAAGGAGGGCGGAAAAGGAATCGCCTAGACCGCGCAGCACTCCGGCCAAAATATTGTAGTAGGAAAATCCAGCACTCCCAAGAAAGAAAATGTTGAGGTAGTCTGTGCACCAGTCGATGATGGAAGGAGGCGTGTTCAGCAGCTCCAGAAGCGGACGGCTCACCATAGGACCAACGACCATGATCGTCAGCGAGGCGAACGCGGTGAGAACAATACAGGTGCCTATGGTCTGAGACAGCTGCTGGCGGTCTTTAGCACCAAAGTACTGGGAGACCATAATCCCCGCTCCAACCGCAATCCCCACAAAAAGTACGAGGAGAAGATGCAAAACGGGACCTGCACTGCCCACAGCGGCCAAGGCATTGTCCCCGATGTAACGTCCGACAACAATGGAGTCTGCGGTATT
The DNA here is from genome assembly GCA_012838305.1 of Bacillota bacterium. GTDB lineage: Bacteria > Bacillota > Limnochordia > Darwinibacteriales > Darwinibacteriaceae > UBA5420. The sequence continues at coordinate 5,759 of DUPN01000002.1, forward strand.
GTAGAACTGCTGTGCAATGTTGCCGAGTAAGAGTGGAACTGCGAATTGCACAATTCTTTTCCACGGTGTACCCTCAGTTAGATCGTGGGCCGCAAATAGGCTCTGCAGTCTGGCCATAGACAACCTCCTTACGAGAAAAAGCAGAAGCCGTCACGGCTCCTTGCTCAAAATGCTGATCTAATCCTAATCCTGATTTGAATTTCTGTCAATACCAAGGCCTGGGAAGGAAGGCGAAGGCATGCTGCGCGTCACAATAAAAGGCTACGATTTGGAACTCAAGACCCATCCCAAGCTGTTCTCACCCTTAGGATTGGATGCTGGTACCGCAGCCATGCTTTCCCTCGTGGAATTCGGAGAAGGCCAACGAGTGCTTGATCTGGGTTGTGGCTACGGTGTGGTGGGCATCGTGGCTGCCAAGATTGTGGGGGAGGAGAACGTAGTCTTGGTTGATCAGGATCCCCTAGCGGTGCGGTTGGCTAGGGAAAACTCCATCATGAATGGGGTGTCAAGGATAAAGATCCACCAAAGTGATGGGTTCACAGGCTTCTCCGACACAGGCTTTGACTTGATCCTCTCCAATCCACCCTATCACAGTGACTTTTCCGTTCCTAAGGCCTTCATTGAAAAAGGGTTCAACCGCCTGGTTCTAGGGGGCAAAATGTACATGGTTACCAAGCGACAGACATGGTACAAGAACAAGCTTGCCGCTATTTTCGGAGGTGTGCAGATCAGCTGTGTTGATGGCTACTATGTTTTCATGTCCGAGAAGCGCAGTACCCAGTACGCTCAGAACAGGATCAGAGGGGGGAAGTGACGAATGGAGATTTTGCTGATTCGACATGGACAATCGCAAGCGGACTTAGAGGACAGGTATGAGGGCAGGGCTGATTTCCCCTTAACCGAGTTTGGTCATCGCCAGTCCCCTCAAGAGGGCGAGCAAGACCGCATCGATCATTGGCGAGATTACCCACGCTCCTGTTCGTTTAGACCCAGCGCTAATGGACTGGGATAATGGCCGCTTGGCTGGTCTGCGCAAGGACGAAGCGGCTGTGCGCTTTCCTTTACCGGAAGGAGGCAGAAAGCCCCATGACACATTGGCGGGCACCGAGTCTTTGATTGCATTTCGAGCTCGGGCTGAAACCTTCTGGTCCAGGTTTTTGCAGGACTATATTGAACCCCGAAGGTATAAAAGGATGGCACTAGTGTCCCACGGCGGCATGATCAACATGCTTTTTCGCTGTTTTCTGGCCCTTCCCATGGATAGTGATCTGATGTTCAGTACTGGGGATACCGGTATTCATCTGTGGAGCATTACCCCTAAGGGGCGGAGGATCGTTTTTACCAACCGGCTAGAACACGTAAACAAAATAGGAGGCGTTACCCATGAATTCCATCGGTAAAGAATTTATGGAAAAGACGAAGGAACAGTATCTAGGAGAGTCGGATCAAGACAAAGGTGTGCCCCAGCCCCCCTTGGAGCTTGCTTGCCCTGACGATGCAGTTCGAATCGATCTGCCCGCCGCAGATCAGCTGCAAGTAAAGAAACTCGATCTCACTTGGGCCATGGACAAACGAAGGACGGTGCGTACGTACAGCCGCCGGGCCCTACGTCTTGAGGAGCTGGCATACTTGTTGTGGTATACCCAGGGGGTTCAGGAAGTGACAACTCGCCCTGTGACTTTGCGTACAGTGCCCTCGGCAGGGGCCCGTCATTCCTTGGAGACCTATCTTCTAGTGAACAATGTTACGGGTCTCAAGCCAGGGTTGTATAGGTACATTGCCCTGGAGCACAAGCTGATGGTGGTCGATTTGGCCGAGGGGCTTCGAGAGAGTGTGGTGCGAAGCGCCTTTAACCAGACCGTCGTTGGTGAGAGTGCAGTCACGTTTATCTGGACCACAGCACTCTATCGGATGAAGTGGAGATATGGTGAGCGCAGCTATCGTTACATTCATTTGGATGCCGGTCATGTTTGCCAAAACCTCTACCTGGCAGCCCAGGCAGTGGAGGCGGGTGTGTGCGCCATTGGGGCGTTTGATGATGATCAACTCCATTTCCTCCTTGGGCTGGACGGCCATGAATATTTTGCGGTGTATCTAGCCACGGTGGGTAAGCTATAAACGGAGGTGCGCTTTGCAGGACAAGGATTTTCAGCTAGAACAGGGTTGGCTTGACTTTGTATACGAAAATATCGATAAACAACTGGCCCAGGAGGAGGAGCAGACCAAGCGCTATCGGGACAACTTGCAGGGAATGCGGACCTCCCTGTGGGAGGAGCACGGGATCAGTGGCGCCAGTACCAATCAGATGATGGATGTGGCTCAACAGATCACAGAGCTGCGCCACCGTGCCACGGGGTTTGGGGTGCAGCATCGCTTGCTCCAACAGCTCCAGATGGCGGAAAAGGCTCCCTACTTTGGCCGCATGGACTTCCACGAAGAGGGCATGCCAGGCACGGAAGCCATGTATATAGGTATTCGATCCTTGATGGACCAGGAAACCAACCTAGCTCTGGTCTACGATTGGCGTGCTCCCGTTTCCAGTATGTTTTATGACTATGGTCTAGGTGAAGCGAGTTACGAAGGCCCAGGGGGAATGTATCGTGGGCAGATATCCCTCAAGCGGCAGTATCGTATCAGACAGCGCAGAATTGTGTACATGTTCGATAGTGAGCTCAAGATCGATGATGAATTCCTGCAGGAAGTGTTAGGTCAGCATGCCAGCGAAAAGATGCGGACCATTGTCCACACAATTCAACGTGAACAGAACCAAGCGATTCGCAACGACAAAGACGCTCTGCTCTTGGTAGAAGGCCCGGCAGGCAGCGGTAAGACATCTGTGGCACTGCATCGTGTGGCCTACCTTCTGTATCGCTATCGAGATAGCATCCATTCGCAGAATATCGTCATTTTTTCTCCCAACCATATTTTCTGTGATTATATTTCCCACGTCTTGCCCGAACTCGGCGAAGAAAACGTGGTTCAGACCACCTTCCAGGATTTTGTAGAGCCCTTTTTGGGATGGGAATGGGAGGCGGAAACACAGGCATGGTATCTAGAGTCGCTGGCGCAGCAAGACCCCTCGGCCCGCCAGGAGCGTATCAAGACCATGGCCTTTAAGTCATCTCCCGAGTTCAAGGGAGTGTTGGATAGGTTCATTGACGGAATCATCAAAGATGCCTGTTCCTTTGCTGACGTTCGTGTCGGTCCCCAGTTGGTTATCTCAGGGCGAGAACAGCAGAGGCTGTACCGGGAGAACTACAGTTACCTTCCCCCGCAAAAACGTTTGGATAAGATCTATCGGCGCATTATGTTCTTGCTGCGCCCGGCACGAAAAGCCCATTTGAAGGGCGTAGTCCAAAAAGTTGCTGCTTTGCCCATTTTTGACAGCGAACCTTGGTGGACGGTGGCCCGGGAAGCGGTGAAACAGGTGAACGAGGAGCTCGGCCCCATGCTTCAGAACTTGCGCCAGCGCCTGGTGATTGACGCCATAGGGTGGTATCGCCGCCTCTGGCAGGAACCCGAGTTGTGGGAAAGGGTAGCCGGGGGCATTAAGCCTCCAACTTCAGCGGTCAATGGGAGTTTACTCGAACAGAACCAGATTGCCTTTGAAGATGTGGTTCCCCTCACTTATCTTTTGGGAGAACTCGGGGGATATCCAGTCAGGCGTTGGATCCAGCACGTGGTGGTGGATGAGGTGCAGGACTATGCTCCGATGCAGCTGGATATACTCAGGAAGGCTTTTCCAAGGGCTCAATTCACCTTTGTGGGGGATGCGTACCAATCTCTCCACCCCTATCTGTGGCAAAGGGACGATACTTTAGAAGGGGTATTTGCCGGCTTAGAACCAAAAACGGTGAAATTAACCAAGAGCTATCGATCGACCGAAGAGATCTTTCGGTTTTGCGACGGCCTGTTAGGCAAAAGAATACCTGCAGAGACCGTCTTGCGCCATGGTCAGCAGCCGACCGTTCGGCGCGTTAAGGCGGAGGAGCAGACCCGGCACCTGCACCGCTTGATCAGGGATCAGGTCGATCTCAACTATGAGACGATAGCTGTGATTTGCCAGACCGCAGAAGAGTGCGCTAGGATGTACCAAGGCCTTAGACGTTTGGACCCCTCCTTGGATCTAGCGCTCCTAGCCAAGGAACGATCCAAGTTCGCAGCTGGTGTAGTTATCGTCTCCGTTTTCTTGGCCAAAGGGTTGGAGTTTGATGCTGTGATCATACCAGAAGCAAGCGAGAGCTGCTATGGAGAGGAATACCAGCGCCGAATCCTCTATGTGGCCTGCAGCAGGGCTCTCCATAGCTTGAGCCTCCTATTCACAGGGCACCTCGCTCCCTTCATCGAAGCTATGCCCAAGGAGCTATACATCCTTGAATGAAGCGGAGCCCCATGCTATAATGAGTTAAGAGTTCATCAAATGTTTGGAGGAGAGCAATGATCCGCTAGTCAATATGGAGAGTAAAGGGCCTGCAAGCGCAGGTCAGGCCGTAGGAGACCTAGAATTAGGTCGATTTTTGGTCGCCATATTGAGTAGATGAGTTGCACCATAAACTTGCTTTCTCCATTCCATGTTCTGCACATGGAGATGAAGCGCGATTTGTCTGCTCGGGATCGAGCAGACTTTTTTCGTATGGCGGCCGTTCCAGGAGGTGTAAGTTCATGTTAATCATCAAAAACTTGACACTAACTCTAAGCAAAGATCTGAGAACTCTGGTGGAGAACTTTAGTTTTTCCCTCCAAAAGGACATGAAGGTGGCCTTAATAGGGGAGGAGGGGAATGGAAAATCGACTCTTCTCAAGGCTATCGCTGAGCCGGAGATGATTCAAGGATATCTGGAAATTCAGGGAGAGATCATCCAGTCCGGCGAAATTATCGGTTATCTTCCACAAGTATTGCCCGAAGCGACGTTGCAGGAGACGACCAGCCATTACTTTGCCCAGAGAGTGGATTTTGATCACCTCGACTATGCGGATTACTACGGGTTGCTGCGGGAGATGAACTTCCCAGAGAACCGCATTTCGGATCGCCTCTTGGTTGGCGATCTGTCGGGCGGAGAAAAGATCAAATTCCAGCTGCTTTGCGAAATGTTAAGAAGGCCCACGGTGCTCCTGCTTGACGAGCCCAGTAATGATTTGGACCTGCAGTCGGTAAAATGGCTGGAAGGCTTTATTCGGGATTCCAGAATCCCCATCATGTTCGTCTCCCATGACGAAACGCTGCTGGAACACTGTGCTAACACCATTATCCATCTAGAGCAGCTGATGCGCAAACGTCAGCCGCAGCACACGATGGCACGCCTCACCTACCCAGAATATGTAAGAGCACGCAACGAACGTATCATCAAGCAAACGCAAGTGGCCCAAAAAGAAAAAGAAGAACATGAGGCCAAGATGGAGCGTTACCGCCAGGTCTACCAGCGCGTCCATCATGAGCAGCAGAAGGTCTCGCGCCAAGCGCCCCACGAGGCCAAGAATCTGAAAGACAAGATGCGTTCGCTCAAATCCATGGGACGACGTTTTGAGAAGGAGAGGGATCATCTGGCCAAACGTCCTGACTTTGAGGAGAGCATTGTCGTTCGCTTCGAGGACGAAATTGTGATTCCTCAGGGCAAAGTCGTTCTGGATCTGCAATTAGCGACACTGAAGGTTGGTGAACGCGTCTTAAGCCGCGATGTTCATTTGAACATCCAAGGGCCCGAAAAAGTGTGCATCGTGGGGGCAAATGGAGCCGGGAAAACCACTCTCCTGCGGAGAGTTCTGGAGGATCTGACCCACAGGGGAATCCATTTTGGCTATATGCCCCAGGACTATTCAGAACAGATGAATCCCAGGGAGAGCGCGATCGAGTTTTTGACCATCAGTGGGACACGGGACGAAAATACCACCATCAGGACCTACCTAGGGAGTATGAACTTCACGGCCGAGGAGATGTATCACCCCATCGTGGATTTATCCGGAGGGCAAAGGGCGAAACTGTATTTCAGCAAGATGATTCTGGAAAAGGCCGAGGTTTTGGTCCTCGATGAGCCAACCCGAAACTTGTCTCCCCTCTCGGGACCGGAGATTCGCGCCGCTCTTCAGGCCTTTGGCGGGTCTGTGATCGCCGTTTCCCACGATCGCAAGTTCCTGGCAGAAGTCTTTCACAGGGTATTGCTCCTAGATGAAAAGGGGCTACGGCCGCTTCATGCGTCGGAATGGACCAACGAATCGAGATCGGATATTTCCCAGGGATTTGGCGGATAATAACGGCACATTCCAAGATGGGGAGGGTTTTTTCTGCTTGCCCAACGATCCCTAAGCCTTGAACTTGTGCAAAACAGAATCCATGAAGTCCTACATTGCTTCGGACGAGGCCAGGACGTTTTGGACTACATTGGATCGACCTCGGGAAAGCGCCTGCGTCCCCTACTAGTCTTGCTCACATTTGACTTGTGCGGCGGCACCAGGTTCCAGGAAGCCATCGACTGCGCTGCTGGGGTGGAACTTGTCCATATGGCCTCTCTCATCCATGATGATATCATTGATCGCAGCCAATTGCGCCGGGGTCAACTGACAGCCCACTGTCGCTTCGGAACCCAGGCAGCGGTCCTAGCCGGCGACCACTTGTTTGCCGCCGCCTTTCACCTTTTTGCTCTTGGTACAGGTCAGAGGGTATCGCGGGTGATGACCACTGTGATCCAAGATATGTGCGCGGGGGAAATTCATCAATTGCTCTCTCCAGTAACGGAAGAGGAAGACTATCTGGATTATATTCAGAAAAAGACAGCTTGTCTCTTTGGAGGCTGCTGTCGGTTAGGTGCCATTCTCTCCGACTTAGATGATGCGGAGGGGGCACATCTTCAGGAGTTTGGCGAAAGCCTAGGCCTGGCTTTTCAGTTGATAGATGATGTCTGGGACTATCGAGGCCGGAAGGAAGATACGGGGAAGGAGAGGGGCAGAGATTTTGCACAGGGACTGTGGACCCTGCCTACGATCCGGGCGCTGCGACGAGGCCTCATTCCCCACAACTGGCAGTCCTTAGGTTTTGCATCTATCTGCAATCTCATGGAGGAAAACGGCCTTTTCGATGAGGTACTCCAAATGGCTGCGAACTATGTTCAGAAGGCGAAGCTGATTCTAGGGCGTTTCCCCAATTCCATGGCCAAAGCCGAACTGGAAGGTCTTGCCGATCAGATCCTGGCACAGTACCTTTGACTAGAAGTGGTACAGTCGACGCAAGCGGCGGCAAAGAGTAAGCAGAAACAGGGTTCTTTTGTCCTGTGCCATCTTGCGAATCGTGCCGTGGAGATCTTGCTGATCGACTTTTCGATCGGAACCGTAGAGCGCAATGAGGCCCGCTACCACCATCTGGTGAAATTTCGGTTCCGGTAAGACCCGGGATCGGCCCCAGCTTTCCTGGGCGAATCGGCAGAGAGAGAGTTCTCTGGCCTGGGCGGAAGGGTAGAAGGACATGAAGTTCAAATCTCCGTTTTCTTCATCCTCAGCCATATCGATCAGGTAGTCCAGAAGTATGTGCAGGCCTTGGATCCAAGGGAAATACCCCATAAGGACAGCGGTTTGGTCGTGATGCGTTGGTCTATATGCTAAGGCAAACAACATGAATATCCCCAAAGTCGAGCCACAGGCCGCCGCCCATTCGTTCCATTCAAGATCGAACTCAGACGTCTTCTCCGCCCAATCCGGCAGTAAGCTGGAGCTTCCTGGGGAGATGTGTTTGAGTGTCTGTAGCTCACAATAATACTCTGCCAAGCGTAGAGCGGAAGTCTGACAGTTTTCATAATGGGGGAGTTGGGCCAGCAGGCTCTGGCAGGTCTGAACGAGGCAGGGCAAGTACTGGTCCTCTTTGTAGGGATAAAGGGCATAGTAATCCCCCACGGGGACACCTGGACTGAGGGCATGGATTACGCTTTTGTGCAAGAGGCGAAAGGCCTCGGGATCGGTTACCTGCAAGCGGTCACAGAGATTATCCAGGTAATCACTGATGGTTTGAAACGCTACAATCAAAGGGAGCATGGTCTTTAGGTCAACCCCAGGATAGTGGGCGTAGATGGAACCTCCTATACAATGAAAGGCCTTCAGCTCCAGGCTGGCCAGGGCCTGGGTGCGCAATGGCTCTGGCAGTTGGCGGGCTAGAGCTGCCCAGCTGCGCAGTTCCTTTTTGACTTGCGGCATTGTTGAGACGAATTTTGTTAAGAGTATGATAGGCGGGCGACGCTGCATGGGATTCTCTCCTTGACAGTATCCTACCCATTTTGCAGGCTAAAGATAAAAAAACCAGGCATCTTTGCCTGATTTGCGAAAAAATGGTATAGTGGCAGGGGAGACAGGAATCGAACCCGCAGCACCCGGTTTTGGAGACCGGTGCTCTACCAATTGAGCTACTCCCCTGCGAACACTATAATAATAGCATAGGAAGTGGCTTTGGTCAACCTAGTTTTGGCGAGGGACGGGAAGGATTTCCCCTGATTCCTGTCTAAGTACCATGGAGGAAAGAGAAAAAAGGAGTGGGTCAATTGACGAAAGGTATTCTCGGAAACGTACCAGTTGGTATCTCCAACAGGCACATACACCTATCCCAACAAGACTTAGAAACATTGTTTGGGGAAGGATATGAACTAACGGTTCGTAACGATCTGTCACAAACGGGGCAGTATGCCGCGGAAGAAACGGTTACAATCGAAGGGCCGAAATCGTCCATGAGCAAGGTCAGGATCCTCGGACCTACCCGCAAGGAGACGCAGATTGAGATTTCACGCACTGATTCCTTTGGTTTGGGTCTTCAACCTCCTGTGCGGGATTCAGGTTCTTTAGAGGGTTCTCCCGGTATCACCTTGATTGGTCCCAAGGGTAAAGTCAACTTGGACAAAGGGGTTATCATTGCCCAACGCCACATCCACATGACAGAAGAGGACGCTAAGAACTTCGGCGTTAAGGATAAAGAATTGGTGTCAGTACGAGTGGGCGGCGAGCGGGGAGTAACATTTGACAATGTTCTAGTCCGGGTTCGCAATGACTTTGTCTTGGAAATGCACATTGACACAGATGAAGCGAACGCCGCCATGTTGGGTAATGGCCAATTGGTCGAAGTGTTTCGTAACGAATGAGGGAGGTGGCACCATGCATTTGGAAAAGATTGCTGATGTAGTCAGAGGACTGGCCGCCGACGCGGTCCAAAAAGCCAACTCGGGACATCCAGGAGCTCCTTTGGGTTTGGCGGATATCGGAACGGTCCTCTATTTCGACTGGATGCGGCACAACCCCGCCAACTCCAGCTGGGCCAACCGGGATCGCTTTGTCCTGTCTGGTGGTCATGGCTCTATGCTGCTTTATGCCCTCTTGCATCTGTCCGGATACCAGCTCTCCCTGGATGACCTGAAGGAGTTTAGACAGCTCGGTTCGAAGACGCCTGGGCATCCTGAATATGGTGAAACGGACGGGGTGGAAACAACGACAGGCCCGTTGGGACAAGGAATCGCCAATGCAGTGGGTATGGCCATTGGTGAGAAGATGGCTGCAGCTCGCTTTAATCGACCCGGCCTGGAGATTGTCAATCATTATACATACGTCTTGGCCGGTGATGGCGACTTAATGGAAGGGATCAGTGCAGAAGCATCATCCCTAGCTGGCCATCTTAAGCTTGGCAAACTGATTCTGATCTATGACTCCAATAACATTACCATCGAAGGATCCACCAAACTCGCCTTTAGCGAGTCGGTCAAGGATCGTTATCTAGCCTATGGTTGGCAGGTGTTGGAGGTCGACGGGCATAGTATAGAGCAAGTTCAGCAGGCTTTGGCCGCAGCGAAACGGAACGATAGTCAGCCTACCATGATCATTGCCCGTACGGAGATTGCCAAGGGGGCACCGACCAAGGCCGGTACCGCCGCGTCTCATGGCGCTCCTTTAGGGGTCGATGAGGTGGCCGGGCTCAAAGCAGCCCTAGGTTTACCTACAGATCAAGACTTCTATGTTCCGGAAGAACTGAAGAATCTGCCTGAGCTGATGATCCAAAGGGGTCAGGGACTGGAGGCCGAGTGGAATCAGCTGTTTGACCAGTGGGCTAAGGAGAATCCACAGCTGGCGGCGGACTGGGATGCTTGGCTGGACGATATTCTCCCGGATTTAAGTGAGATCCTGACCCTCTTTACAGAGGCAAAACCCATGGCCACGAGGGTGGCCAGCGGTCAAGTGCTCAATGCAATGGCCCGCATTATCCCCAACCTAGTGGGTGGTTCCGCCGATTTGGCCCCATCCAACAATACGCATTTGCACGGGGAAGGTACCATCAGTGCGCAGGACTTTAGTGGACGCAACTTCAGTTTCGGCGTTCGCGAACATGCCATGGCCGGCGTCTTAAACGGACTGGCTCTGTATGGCCCGTTTAGGGTCTTTGGTGCAACATTCTTGGTCTTCTCGGACTATATGCGACCCAGCATGCGCTTGGCTGCTTTGATGGGTCTTCCTGTGGTCTATGTTTTGACACATGACTCCCCGTATGTAGGTGAAGATGGACCCACCCATCAGCCCATTGAGCACACCGAATCTCTGCGCCTCATTCCCAACTTACATGTATTCCGCCCGGCTGATGCTGAAGAGACTGCATGGAGCTGGGTTGAGGCCGTGAAACGCAAGAAGGGTCCCAGTGCTCTGATCTTGACGCGCCAAAACCTTCCTCTGCTGGAGAAACCTAAGGGATGGGATTTTACTCGCGGCGGTTATGTCTTGCGCCAGGAAACAGAGAAGCTCGATATCGTCCTGGCGGCTTCCGGCAGTGAAGTCAGCTTGGCGGTGCAAGTGGCCGAAAAGATGGAGAAGGATGGTTTTGGCATTCGAGTAGTTTCGGTGCCCAATCGTGAAGTCTACCTCAACCAAGACCAGGCCTATCGTAACAAAGTCATTCCCCAGGATGTGCCCATTTTAGCGATGGAATTCGGTGTGGGTACCGGTTGGTACGGAATCAGCCCAAGCCGCGTCGAGGTCTATGGTCTTGATCGTTTTGGAGCTAGTGGTTCCGGTTCAGCGGTGGCCAAACACCTTGGTTTTACGGTTGAAGCCGTTGAAGAGCGAATCAGAAGTCTGATCAAGTGATTACAATAGCACATCGTTTGAAGAAAACAGGGATATAGATCCACGCTAGATTGTAGAAAAACCTCTGTGATTTCCCCCAAATGGGGGTCGCGGAGGTTTTGCTTTTGTATACAGTGAAGAAGGTGAAACCCGGTCTTTTCGCGAACTTTCTTATTGACCACTGTGGTCAGTAGTGGTATACTATAACTGACCATAGTGGTCAAAAGGGGGTGAGGAATATTTCCGATGCCTTTTCGAAATTGGATCCAGCCAAGCAGGAACAGATTCGCAAAGCTGCCCTGCGTGAGTTCGCTAGGGAGGGCTATGAACGGGCCTCTACCAATAATATTGTGAAGGAAGCAGGCATCGCCAAGGGAACGCTCTTCTATTACTTCCGAAACAAGCAGGCGCTCTTTGACTACCTTGTGAAGTATGTCATCAATTATGTTGAAACTGAGTATCTAGAGCGCGTTGACTTTAGCGATCCGGACTTTCTTGCCCGTTATTGGAAAGCGGCCCAGATCAAGCTGGAGAGCTATCTCTGCGACAAGGAGGCCTTTGAGTTTCTGGGAGCGATGTATCTGAGGCAGGAGAACCAGACGCTCTTGCAGCAACTGGACGCTCTGTACCAGGACGCTATGGGAAGAATGCTGTCCGATCTGAATACTTCCCTTTTTCGCACCGATATTACAGTAGAATACGCCATGAAAATAGCCACCTGGGCCATGGAAGGCTACCAGAGTGAGCTTCAGGCCAGACTGCAGGGGCAGGACCTATCTACTCTTAACATGAAGCCCTATTGGGATGAGTTTTCCGAGTTTCTGCAGGTTCTGCGGATATTACTCTACAAGAAGCAAGGGGAGGTCGAAAATGACAATTTTGCGAGTCAATCAGGTAACTAAGAAGTTTGGCAGCTTTTCTGCCTTGGACGGCATTGATCTTGATGTTAGACAAGGTGAGATTTATGGCTTTATCGGCCCCAATGGGGCAGGCAAGACTACGACCATCCGCATTTTGCTCGGTATTTTGCAGGCAAGTTCAGGCACAGCCGAAGTTTTCGGTTTGGATGCCTGGCGCCATGCTGTGGAAATCCACAAACGGATTGCTTATGTGCCCGGCGAGGTGAGTCTATGGTCCAATCTTAGCGGAGGCGAAGTAATCGATCTGTTTGTCAAACTGCGTGGTGCCAATGGCAGAAACCGAAAAGAAGAACTGATTCAGCGCTTTGACCTAGATCCCACCAAGAAATGCGGCACCTATTCCAAAGGCAACCGCCAAAAAGTAGCCTTAATTGCAGCCTTTGCCTCTGATGCTGACTTATATATCCTGGATGAGCCAACATCGGGCTTGGATCCCCTGATGGAGCAGGTTTTCCAAGAGTTAATTCGGGAAGCGAAGGGGGCAGGCAAGAGCGTTCTACTCTCCAGCCACATCCTATCTGAAGTAGAGAAACTCTGCGACATAGTCAGTATTATTCGCCAGGGAAGGATTATCGAAAGTGGCACTCTGCAGGAGCTGCGCCATCTCACTCGCACCCGGGTTCAGGTCGAGACCGCTCGGCCGGTCCCAAACTTTGCTGAGCTGGAAGGCATCCATGATCTTAACACTGTGGACCGCGGCGTTGTCTTCCATGTCGATACCGACAAGCTTGGGCAGGTGATCAAAGAGATCAGCGAGTACGGGATCTTGAGCCTGGAGAGCACTCCGCCCACCCTGGAAGATTTGTTCATCCATCACTACAGCGATGATCGAGGTGGGGTGCGGTGACACACTTTACGAACGCGCGGACGTTGATGGGTTTTATCTGGCGGCGCGACCGAGTGCGGATTCCAATCTGGATCGTTTCAATCGTCAGCATTACGCTTGCTGTAGCCCTAAGTTTTCCCGAGCTTTACCCTCCGGGACCGGAGCGGGACATGCTGGCTACAACACTGAAGAATCCTGCCATGACAGCTATGCTCGGGCCCGGCTACGGACTGGACAACTATCACATTGGTGCCGCTATGGCCCACCAGATGCTTCTTTTCTCCACAATCGCAGTGGCGATTATGAACATCCTGCTGGGTATCCGCCATACCCGCAGGGACGAAGAAGCTGGGCGCATAGAAGTAATTCGCTCTCTCCCAGTGGGCAAGCTGGCCAATCCCAGTGCGACGTTTCTGGTTCTGGTCATGGCCAACCTGGTACTGGCCGTTATTACAGGCGTAAGCTTGGCACTATTAGGACTTGAGGGGATGGATCTGGCAGGTTCCCTGCTCTACGGTGCCGCCCTAGGGATAACGGGCATTTTCTTTGCGGCGGCCACCATTCTGATTGCCCAGTTGACAGAGACTGCGCGTGGCGCCATGGGTCTATCCTTTTCCCTTCTAGGTGTCAGTTACCTTTTGCGGGCAGTGGGTGATTTGGGCAGCGAAGCTCTTTCCCTGATCTCCCCTTTGGGATTGATGCTCCGCACTAAAGTGTATGTGCAGAATACCTGGTGGCCCATGATCGTCATGTGTGCGGCCTCCGTCATCCTGATTCTGCTGGCCTTCCGGCTAAATTCTATGCGGGATCTGGAGGCGGGTTTTATTGCGGCCAGACCAGGTGCGGCCACTGCTTCTCCCCTTTTGCAGAGTCCCCTGGGGCTGGCACTGCGCCTGCAGCAGACGACCATCGTCGGCTGGACTGCAGCCATGTTCATTCTGGGAGTAACCTACGGATCAGTCTTTGGAGAAATCGATGCCTTCTTCCAGACAAGCGACATCTTTGAGCTCCTTCTGCCCATGATGGAGGGTTTCTCTTTGACAGAACAGTTCACCGCAACGCTGCTGGCGGTAATGACCATGATTGGCCTGATTCCGGTCTTGCTGATCATGCTTAAGTTGAGATCAGAAGAGCTGGCCAACCGCACCGAGCATTTGCTGGCCCGAGCCGTCTCCCGCCGGAGATTGATGGGCAGCTATCTCATTATGGGCTTGTTTCTGGCAGTTCTTGGCCAGATTGTGTCCGTATTGGGCCTATGGTCTGCCTCGGCAACCGTATTGGATCAGCCGCTCAGTCTAGCTTCTACGCTTCAAGCCAGTCTGGCCTATGTGCCAAGTATGTGGATTATGCTTGGGTTGACAGTGCTGATGATCGGGTTTGTACCGAAGCTGGCCAGTCTGATTTGGCTCTATCTAGGCTACACCTTTTTCGTCATCTACTTCGGCGGCCTGCTGCGACTGCCAGGGTGGCTGAGCAAAACCACACCCCTTGGCTTTGTGCCCAATGTCCCGATGGAGCCAATGAGCTTGTCCCGGATAGTAGTCATGGTCCTAGCCGCCTTCACCTTGCTCGCTCTAGGGATGGCGGGTTATGAGAAACGGGACATCTACGGCTAAGATCAGGTTAAAGCGTAGTCCAACTGCTGGGAAGACAAAAAAGCGGTGGAAACAAGATGTAGGTGGTTGGTCTAGATTGCATCACTCCAAAAATCCCTTGCTTAGAAAAAGTGATAGGTTGCTGGATGTGACGATCGTGTCGATGGTCTGCATGTTGGAGCCTGTGGTCCCCGTTCAGAGGTTGCCGCAGCTTGCTTTATGCAGTGGAAGCCCTTGAAGAGCGAATTAGAAGCCTGATCGAGTGAGTATAATAGCATATGGTTTAGAGAAGAAAAGGATATGGAGCAATTCCATATCCTTTTCTTGATGG
>DUPN01000117.1 GCA_012838305.1 Bacillota bacterium
GCAGATCCATTGCCTACCGTCTCTTTGCTGAGAAAATCTCTAAAGTGTGCAGCCGCATCGCCGGGAGCTTGTTCTCTAATGTCAATGGTGAAAAAGCGCCTCTGTTGCCAGTTTGCTCCGCTCAAAGGGAGATAGAGCCACCATAAGTGGCCGTTGGTCAAGGCAGCCAGCTCAACTCCGTCAGTGAAGGCATACTCCAGCAACTGCTTCTGATGTTGTTCTAGGTCCTCAAGTGTGCGTTTAACCTCTATGTAAGCTGCTTTTCTCGTCCCGTACTGCAGACAATAGTCAACGCGACCACTTTCCACCCGGTATTCTGGAGTAACCTCCATGATGTTATATGTGTCCCAACCTAAATAGGACAGAATGGGAAGGACTGCTGCTTGTCGCACCGCTTCCTCAACACTGGAAAACAGGACTTGATCTCGAGCTAGTCGCTCCAAGAACAGCTCCAACTTGTTCATTAGACAACATCCTTTCATATCCATACTGAATCTAGATCCCAAACGAAGCCATATCGATGATAGCGGATACGCATCAACATCTCGGGGGTTACCAATGATTGCTATCAACGCTATTCTCGCTCGCTCTGGAAAATCCTTCCTGATGCGTGTTGTGCACACCATTCTTGAATACCCTCAGGTAGTACTCTTTACGGCACCTATTCGGACATGGAAAGGGAGAAGGTTGCAGCATGAATGGTACGCTACTTTCCTTCCTTACCCATCGCCCCCGGTGCGCAGTCTTCTAGCAGGCTTACTCGCATGTCAAACAACAGTCGATAAACAGAAGGGATGCCCTTGGGGGTCAATCATCACAGTGGATGTGTCGTAGTACTGGGTGTCGGCTTTGGTGGCACCACAGCCAATAGCATGTGCCACCGCTTTTTCCAGATCATCAACCTTGAAATCCAGGTGAGCCATTTGTTGTTGTTCGCCCCTTTCCCAAGGCCAAACCGGGGGAACATATTCTTCAACCTTCTGAAAGGCCAGAATGATGCCTTGCGGCGTATGTATGCCCGCCCAACTACCGCTGGAGATTGTCTTTTCCAAACCCAAAAGCTGCGCATAAAAATCAGCCAAAGCATCAGCATCCTTGCAGTCCAAAGCAATTCCAATGATGGATGAAATCATGCCTTCCCCTCCTTATTGCAGGTTGAGATCAGCGCCTCACCCGATCAATTTCTTCAAGTCTTGCCTCTAACCTCCCAAGAGTACGAGGTGATGGGACACACCTTGGGAGTTACCCGGTGAGCCAGTGGAGAAGGAGCAGTGAACAGGGCTCCTCTTTATGGCTAGATGGTGGATGCTCATCAATTTCGTGGATATTTCCTCACTGGACGGTGATACTACAAGAAGCGTAAACAACTACAGGAGGCGACACTTGGATGAATCCCTTTGAACAACAGCCGATGAAGGTGCAAGACGGCATCGTGGATTGGGCTACTCTTTACCCCAAACCCTACGACAAGCGCACCGTAGACCCTTACACTAAAATCCGGGTCATCCTCATGAATGGCATTGAAGTGGAGGCCATTATCTTCAAGCACGAGTTCCACCGCATGTGCTCCAACAACGATCTGCGGAGAGAGATCGCTCTAACTCGCCGGATTGAACAGCAGCAGCAGAAGCGCATCAACTGGCTCAAACCCATTGATGAAAAGGTGATCGAGACCGCGATTGGCTACGAGCATCTGGCGACCGATCTCACAGCCTGGCTCGCCATGAACGAAAAGCATCCCTATGCCCGGCAAACACTGGACTTTGCTCTCCTCGAGGATTTTGACCATCTCTATCGCTTCGCCAATCTGCTGGACTTGGATGAGCAGGTTCCGGCAGAAAATTTGGTCAGAAAGTATGTGGACATCATCCCAGGCAGGCCCACCATAGCGGAGCATCGCTACCCCTTTGACTCAGTGAGAAACCCGCTTGACTTCAAGACAGCCGACAACCAAACCAAGTTGAACACCCTGATCATTATCGCAGCAGAGCAGCAGACGATGAACTTCTACATGAACCTAGGCCCCTACTACTACAACGACCTAGGCCGCCAACTCTACCAGGAGATTGCCATGATCGAAGAACAGCACGTCTCCCATTACGGTTCCCTTTTGGATCCGAAATGCACCATGCTGGAGAACTTGCTCCTGCACGAGTACGTGGAGTGCTACCTCTACTACTCCTTCTACCAGGATGAGGTTTGCCCCAACGTCAAGTCCATGTGGGAGATGCACTTCCAGCAGGAGATCGCCCACTTGCACAAGGCAGCTGAGCTCTTGAGCAAGTTCGAAAACAAACACTGGCAGCAAGTGATACCCGATGGCCGATTCCCCAAACTGCTCCAATTCCAGGACACACGGGATTATGTGCGTAAGGTATTAGGAGAACAGATCCTCTTAACAGCCAATCGAGAAAACTACGTCAACGTTCAAGATTTGCCCACCGATCATGAGTACTTCTTCTATCAAGACCGAGTCAACCATGATCTGAACAGAGTAGCCAGTCACGCGGTCGTAAAGCGTCATCAAGAGCAGTTCACCACCGACTATCGCAGTGAATCAGCACCCCACCCCGTCGACGAACTCCGCGATCGGACGGTGGACAACACGAGTATCGCGCGGGAAGCCAATGTCTTAGCCGGCGGTTGGTAATTGGCTCCGTCTAAGACGACTTGAGGAGCTGGCCGGCCTTGCACGGTGGGTCATCGTCCGTTTATACTAGGCTCCGCACCCTTTCCCTCAGGACAGGAATCACATCCTGTTCAAACCAAGGGTTGCTTTTCAGCCAGATTTGGTTACGTGGAGACGGATGGACGAGGGGCAAGTAATCTGGGAGATACTCC
>DUPN01000018.1 GCA_012838305.1 Bacillota bacterium
TCAGCTCCAATTCGAAATTGCACGGAGGGACGTACCCAAGATCGCGTACTACAAAGACATCAAAGTCTACTCCGATTGAAATTGAGGGGTCAGACCCCGTGACTGGGTAGTCACGGGGTCTGACCCTTACTCAATTTCCTCCAAGGCTGATTTATTCCAGCGCAAAACGGTGCTCACGTGATCCCGGCCAAACAGCTTGCCTACTAGGGCTACGTACACCAAATACCCCGGCACTAAGGCAACTAGCAACCAGATCAGCTCGTTACCGAAGGAGTCCAGTTTGGACATTCCATGGTTCAATGCGAGATATGTTAGCCCGCCAAAAAGTGCCACAGCAAGCAGCTCTCGGAACACCGAAGTCCACGACCCAAGTATTCTTCTGTTGATTGGATTTGCTTCTCCAGTCTGGTTCGCTCCTCTATGCTGCTGTTCAACTCCATGGTCAGGCTCTGGAGTCTGCTTTCATTTTGGACTTAAGATAGATCGGAGCGTCAGCCTTGACCAGGCGTCCGTAATCGGCCCATGTATTCCTTAGTTCCTCAACCACATCAGCGGGTGCAACAGCCATCGCTTTGTGGTAGAAATCCCGCTTAAGCACATGACGCTGAATGTAGCTCTCCAAACCTTGGTCATAAGTGTTTTCCAAGTAGCGGTCCAAATCCCGGCTACTGATGTACGCCTGCAGATCGGTGAATTCTTTGGTTTGACTACGCAAAATCCCCCACCAGACACGATAATCAGCGGGTGCATTTTCCGTCATTCCCTGAAACATCTCCTCAGCTTTCTGGTAATCGCTATGCTTGGTTAAGAAAACTTCGGCGTTTTTGATCCGACTTTGAACCGAGTGCCCATCATGGACCTTCAGATTAGCGTGTTGAATTTGGTATTGATGATAGGTGTTGTAGTGTTTATTGGCGGTTTCGGTCACAAAGGGTGTCTCGCAATGCGGGCACAGAGCAGCATCCCGAGAACGATCCACCTCCAAATTGCTTTCGCATTGCGTGCACTTCGCTGCTACGAATGGCGTCCAGACAACCTTCCTTTCTGGTTCATATTGGACGTAGATTTATACTATTCGAGGTGAGTTGCTCCATATAAGAAGACGCTGCCACCGCCGCGGTAGTTTTCCAACTGTCCTTGTAGAGTTACCCAAGTCTGATCATACTGGGAAATTGGGATACCGTTAAGACTATCGGTGGAATCGTACAAATAGATTTTATCGCAGACGATTGCTTCACGACTAATGTAATCGAGAATATAAAGGGGTTGTGTCAACTTCAGGCACCAGGTGGGAAAGGGTTCGCCTGTGCGCTCGACTTTTCCCGAGATGGTGGCTTTGCTTTCCTCGAATGTGAGTCTGTACACCTGTTGTGCGTTAACCTCTGGAAGGCGCAATACTCCGTCCACGAGGAATTTGGATGCTGTGCTCTGGCTGAAGTTTCCTCCAATACTGGAGGTGATCCTGGGGACTTGGTGCTGCATAAAAAAGTCCAGGTACAGGAGGGCGCTGTGCGCTGAATCGCCCGTGGGATGAGGCAGCGAAAACCAAAATGTGCGCCCGTATTTTCCCCAATCGGCCCGTGATATCACCGCAGTTGGCAGGTGGGTAATGGAGTCCTGTATGTTACACAGATTGAAGATATGGTCATTTTGTCCCTCAGGATTTCGCAGGGGCCTGTCAACCTTCGTTACATTCGGGGTGGCGAAGGTATAGACGTAGGTGTTGCTCTGGTCAATCCCAAATTCGTCACCGATGCTTTGCCCCACCAGATTGGCGGTTGCCGCTCCATAGCTGTGGCCTGTAATGAAATATGTGATCCGCGGGTCGGACCAAATGTCCGTCACGAAGGACGACAGTTCGATCAAAATTGTATCCCGCGCGTTGGAAAACCCACCATGCTCATGTCCAAGCCCGATGCCCGCATCGGTCATCCAGTCCGACAGACTGCTCGAACCTCTGATTATGATCGCGATCACCTTATTACCGCTTGGGGTGGTCTTTTCCGCCATGGCAAAAGCGGGTTTTGAGTAATTGAGGGGGGTATCGTAGTGTTGGGTTTGAATCCTGGTAAATCCGTGGGCGCGGAGGGATTGTCGAATGAAGTACTCGTCGTAGACTGCCGTGGAAAAGGCCATGGCCAATTGAGCCAGCACTGGACTGTACTCGGTGGATACACTGTTCTTGAGGTAATAGTCTAAGGAGTAGGACGGGATATACGTGACTTTCTGCCCATCATCGATAAACGCTAATGCCTTGCTTGGCGTTGTCCGGTAGCCAGCAGGGACGTTGATTTGGTCATACTTATACTCTGTCCAATGCGTTAGTTCGCCCTGGGCATAATAGAGGGTCTTCGTGCACTTGCCATCATCGTCGTATGTAGCCTCTTCCCAGGCATTAACGTCGCTCCCTGGATTGTATGCCACCCGTGTCAGGTTGCCCCGGGGATCGTATTCGTACTCATCCCAGCTATCATTGGGAATAAACCAGCTGTTCGCAGCTGGGACCGTTTTCCGCACTACAACCAGAGGCTGACCGTAGATGTCATTGAGGTACTCGTTTGTAGATGCAGCTTTGCCATCGTGGCCGTAATAATGCGTTTCCTTAACGAGATGGCCTTGGCTATCATACTCGTATTCAGTCCAATTGGCCTTGGAGCCGTCCTCGTTGAGCAATGTGGCCTTGATGAGTCTATCGCTTGGATCGTATTCGTAATGCCATTCATACCAATAGTCCATGGTGTTTTTTTCGTAAAACGATGTGCGACTAATCAGGTTTCCCCGGGAATCATACTGAGAATGCCAACCACCACGGGGTGCATTGTCACTCCCGTATTCTACTGCTACAATACAACGACCCAGGTGGTCATACCTGTATTCCATTCGCTCCCACATCTGGCCATCAGGCTGATATGTTGTGGCCTCAATAAGTACCCATGCCTTCTGTATTGTGACTCCTTCTAGAGCCCGGACTGGTGTTATACTAGCTAGCAGCAGGAAAAGCAGCAGAGCACAGAACAGCCTTCGGGTCGGCACTTCATCTCCTCCTAGTGTATCGTCATCCGGCGAAATACTCTCTTCGTGATGCCTAGCATTTCATGTTCGACGAGATCAATGGCATTCCCTTCCATTTATGGGAAAGCCTAGGGTATTTGGTATTCTGTGCGATCTTGGGGCAGGATTCATTTATAACTATCAGAAAACTCAAAATATTAGCAGGACAAACTGGAGGCATAGAGAAAGTTTAGGCTAGCGAGGCAGAAAAGGAGGAAAAAATGGCACGTAAACGACGAATTTGGTTCCCCGGGGCGATGTATCATGTGATGTGCCGAGGACATCGAGGCCAGGCGATTTTTGTGGATGACGAGGATCGCCGAGTGTATCTCGACCGGTTACTGCGCGCCGTTAATGATCATGGCTGCAGCATTCTTTCCTATTGCCTAATGACCAACCATGTTCATCTTCAGGTGGAGACTTCCGATCTTGAGCTGTGGAAAATGATGAAGCAAGTGAACATGATGTACGCTATCTTTTTCAACAAACGCTATGACTATGTGGGTCCTCTTTTTCAGGGGAGATACCGAGCGGATCTGATTAAGTCCCTCGCCCGTAAGCTGGACGTAAGTCGCTACATCCATCTCAATCCCGTGGTTGCCAGGATGGTCAAGAGTCCTTTGGACTACCCTTGGAGCAGTTATCCTGTCTACATGGGTCTGAGCGATGATCCGCTCGTATCGCCAGAGCGGCTTTTGGAGTATCCGCAGCAGCAGAGAGTGTTCTATCGGGAGTATGTCGAGGAAGACTTGTGAGAAGCGCGGGGGTCGTACCCCATGACCACCCAGTCATGGGGTACGACCCCTTTTTTTCTCCCGCCTTTGTCCCTTTTTCTCCTTAAATCAAGAAAAGTGATTTAGGTCACAGCGCTTTTCTCAAATGAACGTTATACTATAGGCGCAGTGACTATGATCGCCGCGGCTGCCAGAGCAAAGTGGCGTCAAATATAGGAGGATGAGCATTTTGCAGGCGAACCTGTTCGCACGAAAGGAAATGGCCATCGCTTGGAAAGGCTTCAAACCGGGCTCTTGGTCTGAAGGGATTAATTTGAGGGACTTTATCCAAAAGCACTATCACCCCTACCATGGTGACGAGAGTTTTTTGGAAGGCCCCACCGAAGATACAATCAGCCTCTGGAGCGATGTGAACGCACGAATCCAAGAAGAAGTCAGGACCAGGACAATCAATGTCGATTTAGAGCGCTTTAGTGGTATTGATAATTTCGAGCCCGGATATATTGACAAAGATAAGGAGCTTGTTGTGGGGCTGCAGACGGATCAGCCGCTGAAGCGAATCATGAACCCCTATGGTGGTTTCCGCATGGTAAAAAACTCCCTGAAGGCCTATGGACTCAAGATGGATCCTGAGTTGGAAGCGAGGTATCAAGAATATCGGAAAACCCACAATCAAGGCGTATTTGACGCCTATACAAACGAGATGCGAACGGTGCGTTCTGTGGGACTGCTCACAGGTCTTCCAGACGCATATGGTCGCGGCCGGATTATTGGCGACTATAGGCGGGTTGCTTTATACGGGGTTGATTATCTGAAGGAAATGCGCCTCAAGGATAGGGCGAATCACAACGTGTTAACCAACGAAGAAGCGATACGAGTCCGGGAGGAATTCTCTGAACAGATTCGGGCCTTGGATGAGATGAAATCCATGGCCTCAAAATACGGTTATGATATTGGCCGCCCTGCCCGAAACGCTCGGGAGGCCGTGCAGTGGCTGTACTTTGCGTATCTTGCCGCTGTTAAGGAAAACAATGGGGCAGCCATGAGTTTGGGCAGAAACACCGCTTTCCTCGACGTCTATATTCAGCGTGATCTCGACTTAGGACTGATCGATGAACAAAGCGCCCAGGCACTCATCGATCAACTGGTGATCAAACTGCGCCTGGTCAGACACCTTAGAACACCCGAGTATGACGAATTGTTCGCGGGCGATCCAACGTGGGTGACCGAATCCATTGGCGGAATGGGAGAGGATGGACGGCCCCTTGTTACCAAGACCGCCTATAGATTTTTGCACACATTGATCAACTTAGGCACATCGCCTGAGCCCAATATGACGGTACTATGGTCTGATAGTCTGCCGCGCGAGTTCAAGGAGTACTGTGCCGATATGAGTATCAGGACCGCTTCCATTCAGTACGAGAGCGATGATTTGATGCGTCCCATCTATGGAGACGACTATGCCATTGCCTGCTGTGTTTCCGCAATGCGGGTGGGCAAGGACATGCAGTTCTTTGGAGCTCGGGCGAACTTGGCCAAGGCCTTGCTCTATGCTATCAATGGTGGAGTGGACGAAATAGCCGGCGTTCCCGTCATCTCTGGAATCGAACCCATCTTTCAGGATGTCTTGGACTACGATACCGTCATGGAGTCCTTTCGGAGGGTCATGGATAGGCTGGCTAGGATCTATGTGGAAACCATGAACACCATTCATTACATGCATGACAAATACGCCTACGAAGCCAGTCAAATGGCCTTGCATGATCCCTTTGTACACCGCTACATTGCTTTTGGAGTTGCAGGAATATCCATCGTAGCCGATGCTCTCTCGGCCATCAAATACGCTAAGGTCAGGCCGATTCGAAACGACGCGGGGATAGCAGTGGACTTTCAGATTGAAGGTTCTTTCCCCAGGTATGGAAATGACGACGACCGAGCCGACGGTATCGCCATTGAGGTCAATCGTTACTTCATGGATGCATTGCGGAAGACTCCAGCATACAGAGGTGCAGAACACACCCTGTCGCTCTTGACCATTACGTCCAATGTGACCTATGGCAAAGCCACGGGCAACACGCCTGATGGCCGCAAGAAAGGCGAGCCCTTTGCGCCGGGGGCGAACCCCATGAATGGTGCGGATCAGTTGGGTGCCCTGGCTTCCCTCAACTCCGTGGCCAAACTGCCCTTTGAAGCAGTCAATCAGGACGGAATCTCCAACACCTTTTCCATCATACCTTCAGCCCTTGGCAAAAACGCTGCGGATCGAGTAACGAATCTGACCAACATCTTGGAGGGTTACTTCGATCAAGGTGGTTTCCATCTCAATGTCAATGTAATGGAGAAGGAACTGCTGCTCGATGCCATGGAAAACCCGGACAAGTATCCGAATTTGACTATCCGGGTTTCGGGATACGCTGTCCGCTTCAACCAGTTGGATAAAGAACACCAGCTCGATGTAGTCAATCGAACCTTTCATGAGTTTGTTTAGTACCTTGCAGTTGAGTTCGAAAGGAGGGATACGATGAAAGGCTATTTACACTCCATGGAAAGCCTGGGCTTGGTGGACGGGCCGGGTACCCGAACGATCTTCTTCTTACAGGGCTGTCCCCTCCGGTGCGCCTATTGCCATAACCCAGATAGTCTCAAACGGGCAGGGGGCCGAGAAATAAGACCCGAGGAGATTGTGACGATCGCAGGCAGGTATAGGAAGTACTATGGTGAAGAAGGGGGAATAACGTTCTCAGGGGGCGAACCGCTCCTGCAGGGAGCCTTTGTCCATGCTTCCTTGGAGCTCTTGAAGCTCGAGGGCTACAATACATGCCTCGACACCTCGGGGCTTGGCAGTCCCAAGTATTACTCCAAGATACTTCCCTTGGTCGATACTCTGCTGTTGGATGTGAAGGCCTTTAGCCGAGAATCCTTCCTGAAGCTGACGACAGTCGATGGATTTGACTCTTACTTGAGGTTCCTCAATGACCTAGAGTACCATGGATTTAGGGGACAGATTTGGGCTCGCCATGTTATGGTTCCAGGCTATACCGACAACGAACGGGCGATGCAGGATCTTGTTGACATTCTAAAACCCGTTCGCCAGAGGGTGGATCGGATCGAGGTTTTACCCTACCATACCGCTGGCGTAAAGAAGTACCGTGAAATGGGGATACCGTATCGTTTAGAGGGAGTTGAGCCGATGGACAAAGATCGGGCTAAGGAATTGGAAATCTATGCCAACAAGCGCTTTGCAGAGAGTTTGCGCCAAGACAGGAAGGCAGAGGAAAAGAAAAATCAAGAGAGATCTAAGCTTCTCAAGGATAGGGAAGTTGCCTCCGCCCAGGAAAAGGGGGAGATGTATTCTACCCTGCGCAGCCTGCCCCTCCTCAATGATGTCGAGGAAGAGGATGTTGACGAGGTCCTAAGTCAGGTGCTCTTATCCAAGATTAAAGCGGGAGAGTACATCTTCAGGACCGGCGACTCTCCAGACTTTATGTACCTGATCTATGAAGGGGAGATGAAAATCTCCTTCAACAGCATCGACGGGGAAGAACAGATTTTCTATATCTATCGGGATGGCGACTTTGTGGGAGGGCTGAATCTCTTGGTTCAGGAACCCTATCGCTATGTTGGTCAGGCCCTTACGGACTGCAAGGTTGTGGCCATTCCCAAGGTCACGTTTGACAAATATTTCTTCAATTCAACTGTGGTGTTGCGCAGTGTCTTGGTGAAAAGCTTTGAGCGAATTCGCTGGGCCGAAGAGCTCATACGAAGACTGTCCACGAGCAATGCGTCCATGAAGACGGCTGGACTTTTGATCAAACTTGTGAATCGCATCGGCAAAACGACCGATGAGGGTATTAGGCTGGAACTATCCATGAATCGGGAAGAACTCGGCAATTACTCTGGCTTACGCCGGGAAACGATAACAAGGAAATTAGGGGAATTTCGGGAACTAGGTTATATTGAACTAGTTGGAAACAAAGTCATCATTATCAAAGATCTCGAAGCACTGGAGAGTTACGTCCTGTAAAGGGGTCGTACCCTGTGACTACCCAGTCACAGGGTACGACCCCCCAAAAAGCAAGGGGGATCCACATGCGTTACGGATATTTCGATGATGAAGCAAGGGAGTATGTTATTACCCGTCCGGATACGCCCCAGTCGTGGAGCAACTACTTGGGGTCAACGGAGTATGGTGCGATTATTACGAACAACTGCGGCGGCTATGGCTTTTATCGCTCGGGGGCCAGAGGACGTTTTTTGCGTCTTAGGTTTAACACTGTCCCCCTCGATCAGCCGGGCCGCTATTTTTATCTCCGGGATCAGCAGACGGGCGACTTCTGGTCCGCTTCGTGGCAGCCCGTGGGCAAGCCCCTCCATCAGTATGAGTCAATCTGTCGGCATGGCACCGGCTATTCCATTTTTCAGTCCAAGTACGCAGGTATTGAGACTGAGGCCACCTATTTTGTCCCGGTGGATCAAAGGTTCGAATACTGGAGGCTGAAGATGACCAATGCAGGTGAGGGCAAGCGGTCGATTTCTGCCTTTTCCTTCTGCGAGTTTACGAACCAATGGGACACCATTCAGGACCAGATCAACCAGCAATACTCCAATTTCATCATTAAGGGATCACGAGACGGTAATATGCTCCGCATTGTCAGTCACGATAACATCAGTTCTCCTGAAGACCCTGATACAGAGGATGGAGCGATGCACTCTTGGTTAGCCTTAATCGGCTCCGATGTGGCAGGCTATGACACCAGCCGCGAGGCCTTTTTAGGGATCTACAACGGGTATCACAATCCCCAGGTTCTGCTGGAAGGACGCTGCAGAAACAGTGACGCTTACGGCGATAACGGTTGTGGAGTGATCCAGACGGAGATAGCCCTAGAACCCGGCGAAAGCAAAGAGATCTTGGTGATGCTGGGAGTTGGTGCTCAGGAAACTGTGGGCAGAAAAGCGGTGGCCGAATATGGATCCCTTGAGCGTGCCAGCTGGGAGTTGGACAAGCTCAAACGGTGGCACCATCAAAAGCTTAATTCACTTTCTGTCCAAACCCCGGATCCTGAGTTCAACAGTACCATTAATATGTGGGGGCTGTACAACTGTCTAATCAACTTCAATTGGTCCCGCTCTGCAAGCCTTGTCTACAACGGGGAGCGAGATGGCTTGGGATACAGAGACTCTGTACAGGATCTCCTGGGTGTAATGGCGGCCATACCTGATCAGGCCCGGGAAAGGCTGGAACTGATGATCACCGGCCAACTTTCAACAGGCGGAGCGCTGCCAGTGATCAAACCCTTTGAGCACAGGCCTGGACACGAAGCGGAGCCAAAGCCCGAGGAATATCGCTCCGACGATTGTCTGTGGTTGTTTAACGCTGTTCCAGCCTATGTGGCTGAAACAGGAGATTTTGACTTCTACCGGAAGGTGCTGCCCTATGCTGACAAGGGCGAGGATACCGTTTTTGGCCACTTGCGCCGTGCCCTGGAGTTTAATCTGAAACGGAGCGGTCGAAATGGTCTTCCCTGCGGTTTGGCGGCTGATTGGAATGACTGTCTCAAACTGGGTTATTATGGGGAAAGCCTGTTCGTAGCTTTCCAAGTGCGGTTTGGACTTACCGTCTATGCAGAGATCGCCTATCGCCTCGGTGAAGAGGACGAAGCTATCTGGGCGAGGCAGCAGCGGGATAGATTGGATGCCAACATTCAAGCGGTTGCCTGGGATGGTGATTGGTTCATCTGGGCTATCGGTGACGATGGGACAGTCTATGGCACCAAGGACTATTCGGAAGGGCAGGTTTACCTCAACACGCAGGTGTGGTCTGTGATTAGCGGCGCGGCCACCTCGGAGCAAGCCCAAAAGAGTATGCAGACTGTCCAAGACAAACTGGCCACAGAATATGGACTGATGTTGTGTGCGCCGCCCTTTAAGGATACGCCTAGAGATGTGATGGGGTCTGCGGTCTACAACGCGGGCATCAAAGAAAATGCGGGAATTTTCAACCACACCCAGGGGTGGGGAGTGATGGCCGAGTGCATCTTAGGCCGTGGGGACAGGGCCTACCAGTATTACCGCGCGGCCATGCCCGCAGCCTATAATGATAGGGCTGAGATCCGGCAACTGGAGCCCTATGTGCAGGGGCAGACCACCTATTCCAAGTATTCTCCCCGGGCAGGGAATTGCCGAACGTCCTGGCTGACTGGTGCCGCCGCCTGGTCCTACTTCAGCGCAGCCCAGTACATCTTAGGTATTCGCCCAGTAGCGGACGGCCTGATGCTTGACCCATGTATACCGTCCTCCTGGGGTGGTTTCACCGCAACTCGCCAGTTTAGGGGCAAGACTCTGCACATTACGGTCACAAACCCCGATGGAATATGCCGTGGTATCAGAACAATCATCCTAAACGGAACCATTCTTGACGGTGCCATCATTCCCGCCCAGCTGCTGCAGGAGGAAAATCAAGTTCATGTGGTCATGGGACAAGGGAGCGATGGAAACTCAAGATGAGATGAATACTGCCTGTCAA
>DUPN01000118.1 GCA_012838305.1 Bacillota bacterium
CCTGTTCCCATCCCGAACACAGCAGTTAAGCCCTTCAGCGGTGATGGTACTGCCACATCTCGTGGTGGGAGAGTAACTCGTTGCCAAGAATCTTTTTAAAGACCTCGTACATTGTGCGGGGTTTTTTGCCGTGGTTGTGGCGCTCTTTCACGTCATGGGAAAGGAAATATCGTGCGGTTGGTATAAGTGCTATAGTCTGGAGCGAACTTTCCGGGACTAAAGTTTTTGAGGAGTGAATGTGATGAACTGTGCTTTCTGCAAGCTAGAGGTGTATCTGCCCACAGAGTATGCTGGCCAATTGATGAAAGCTCTAGCTGAAATTGGTGTGGGGCGTGTGGGGGACTATGATCACTGCTTTTCGACGACTGAAGTGAAGGGGTTCTGGCGGCCTTTGGACGGAGCCGATCCTTTCCGGGGAGAGCTGGGAAAGCTGGGTTCAGCCCCTGAGTTGAAACTGGAAACACGCCTTGAGGCAAAACTGCTGGAAGCTGCACTGGAGACGATCAGAAAAGTGCATCCCTATGAAGAACCCGTGATCAATATCTTGCCCTTACTAAGCTAGCGAGGGGATCAGAAAAAAGCGCAAAGAATTGCGCTTTTTGCCTAGATGGTCAAACCATAGACCTGTCGAAAGATCTGTGTTTTCACTTGAGCATACTCCTTGCGGGGAATAGGCTCGGGGTAGCTCAGAACCGTCAGAGGAATTGGTGAACTCCCCTTCTGCGTAGGTGGCTCAATGTAGTTAATGTCGTTTTGGACAAACCCTAACCGCTCATAGAAACGAATTCTGCGCCTAGCCTTGGTGGTGTCCAGAGCTTCAACCTCAAGTACCAGCGGTTTTTTCGTTCGCTTTAGGAACCCTCGCAGTGCAGCGGATCCTAAACCCTTGCCGCGCATACTCCTTCGTATCGCGAAGTACTCCGCAAAATTAAACTTTGGAAAGTTCCATACTGCCAGAAATCCCCCTAGATTCTCCTTGCGGTCTTTGACCACAAGGATTTTGTAGCTTGGGTCATCCATTAGTTCTTTAACCTCGTCATAGGGCCTAACCTCGTCTGCAGGAAAAGCCTCTTCCATAATATCATACACTTCTGGAAAATCCCTAGGATCCAAAAGTCCTAGATCCAAATCCATGAAAAAATGCGCTCCCTTCTTTACTCCACTACCTATTATACCGTAGATCCAAGGTGAAGTCGAATACCTGAATATGCCTGCCGTGGGCATTTGTAGCATCTAAAGAGGCAGTTGTGCAGGGACGCAAGGCTGTGGTTAGGCAAGAAAACCGCATCAAGTCAGCTTTTGACTCGGTCGATCGAGGTGCTTGCAGCCGAAAAAATGATCTAGCTATTTGCTTCCTGTAGGTAGCGGGTGGTTTTTTCTAGGAAACCCTCCATGTCGCCTAACTTGAAAGAGAGAATACACCCGCTGCTGATTTAGCTTCCAATCGACATGTACAAGCTTACAGTATACTGCGAAGACCATATTGTGTCAGCGCATCCGGCGCCCGAGCAACACTCCCTGTTTTGCCGTGCGCTCTCAGGACTCAATGAATTTCGCTCGCATCTTGTAACGTTTCAATAGATTGCTATAGCTTGACACCCTGGAAAATGGAATTATTGGGCCTAAAGTGCCAAATATGATAATAAAATGCTAGGCAAGTATTGACAATGTGTTTTTGGGCTGATAGAATTGAGAAAAACGTGGTGAAACGATTCAACATGGAGGGGATCTGTTGCGTAAGCGTGCAAGTATCAAGGATGTTGCGCGAGAAGCCGGCGTTTCGGTAACGACGACTTCCTACGTTCTAAACCGCAAATCGAATGTTCGCATCAGTGATGAGACTGCGCGAAAGGTGAGGGAGGCGGCCAACAAGCTGAATTACGTGCCCAGAATGTCCGCCCGCACCATGATTAACCAAAAGTCGCAGTTGATTGGCGCCATCATTCCCCAGACCGGGTCCAGCCATAGGCTTATGTTTGATAATCCTTTCTATGGAGAGTTCTTGAGCGCAGTAGAGTGCGAGGTGAGAGAAAGGGGCTACCATTTGCTGGTTTCGGGCACTGGGCCGAACCAGGACTACTCCAGCATAGCTCAAATGCGAGACTTAGACGGGATCATCATTTTAGGAACGTATCCATGCGAATATCTAGATGAACTTAAGCGAACCGGAATACCCGTGGTCTTGGTCGATGCCTACATCCGAGATCATTATTTCCATACAGTGAGTATTGATGATCGCCATGGCGGTTACCTGGCCACCAACTATCTCATCGAAAAGGGGCACAGAAAGATTGCGTTTATTGCCGAGAAACTGAGAGGTTACGGCATTCACGAACAGAGGTTTTTGGGCTATCGTGATGCACTTGCCGAAGCAGGTATCGACTTTGATGAGCGCTCCGTATATGCGGCGGATGTATCGTATTACAGCAGTTTTCAATTGGCCCAAGTGTTCAAAGAAAAGAGTCAGGGCGAAACCGGTGTCTTTGTGGCAGCCGATATCATGGCTTTGGGCTTCATCAACGGACTGAGAGCACAAGGTTGGTCCATACCTGAGGACCTATCGGTGGTTGGCTTTGACGATGTTTTTTTGGCGAGCATGTGTCTGCCTGAGATCACCACTGTGCACCAAGATATCGCAGAAAAGGGCCGCCAAGCGGCGGATATTGTGATCTCTGCTGTAGAAAATGGCGCTAAGCGAGATATCATTCTCCCCCTGTACATTGTGGAAAGAGATAGCGTAAGGGATATTACCGTCCGCGAGGAGTGAGAATATGCAGGTTAAACACATGCCCTGCGGTGTCCATCATTTTGCTGACTACGGCTACCAAAGGTATCCTTATCAGCCCATCTGTGGAGATCACGTAACAGTACAGATCCTAGTTGAAGAGACAGCGGGTCCAGTATATGCCGTACTTCACTGGGTGAAGGATGGTGTTAACATGCCGAGTATCGCGGGTGAGAGGTTTGAGCGTTCCAATGATGATCGCTTGTTCTTTGCTTTTGAGTTGGGAGCCATGGACGATGTAGCGGCCATCTCCTACCACGTCCAGGTAAAGGCCGATGGCGAAGAGCTGCGCACCAAAGATTACTCCTTTGACGTCTTAGGTCAAGAAGAGCTCGGAGAGCTGCAGGAGTTACGTCAAGGAGATCAGTGTGCATACGCAGTCTTCGAGCGATTGACACTTCATTTTGACTGGTCGGGGCAACTTCGCATGAGGGCATTACGTCCTGGTTCAGATCTTAAGGGAGAGCCAATCGATGCCCTTTCCAGTGAAGTCACGGAGGAGTGCAGTCTAGAGATTACCGCGTCTCCGTTTTTTTGGCAGCTGAAACGTTCCACCAAGGTCCTAGTAGCCGTTAGGGGCGAATTGATTCGGCTCTTTGTTGATCGTCAGGGGAAGGTTCGCCGCTTATCCTATGCGCCCTCGATAGAGTGTACCCAGATCGTTGGTCTCGGAGAGAGGTTTGACCATGTTGACCAGCAGGGAAGGAAACTTCTTTGCCGAGTGGTGGAGAAGTACACGCAGCAAGGCGCGCACAGCTACCTCCCCATCCCCTTCTTCATGACCGATAGTGGTGTTGGATGGTTTGGCAACATCCACAAAAGGCTGTGGTTTGATGCCCGGGAAGGACTACTGCTTACGGCGGATACAAACACAGATGGCCCTCTGTTCGAAGAGTGGTGGTTGGTGGGAGAGCCCCAGGACTTGCTCTTACAGCTGCACACTTTATCCGGCCCAGCCTATCTGCCCCCGAAGTGGGCTTTTGGCATCTGGATTTCTGCGAACGGGTGGAATACGCAAGAAGAGACCCTGCATCAACTGGATGCATTAAAAGAGCACAGGCTATCAGCCACCGCCATAGTTCTTGAAGCCTGGAGTGATGAAGAAACGTTCTGTATCTTTAATGACGCCCAATATGAGCCCTTGGATCAAGAAAAACCGTATTCCCTTAGCGATTTCTCCTTTCCCGCAGACGGTAAATGGCCGGACCCCAAGGCCTTGGTGAAGTCGCTGGAGGAGGCGGGCCTGGCTCTGCTATTATGGCAAATTCCCGTGATTAAGTACACCCCAGACTCAGGCCGCCAATTGCTCGCTGATCAGGCCTATGCTCTCGAAAAAGGATATTGCATCATGAATGATGATGGAACACCCTATCGCATTACTGACAACTGGTTTGGGAACAGTCTGTTATTGGATTTCACCAATCCTGAGGCGGTGAATTGGTGGTTCAGCAAACGAGTCTACCTGATGAAAGAACTGAATGTAAGGGGTTTCAAAACCGACGGCGGAGAGTTTTTGTTCGATGACTCCACTCGCCTGCATAACGGGCAAACGGGAGAAACGGCACATAATACCTATCCAGGGCAGTACATTCAGGCTTACCACGAATTCATGCGCCGACAGGGTATCCCGCCAGTTACATTCTCCAGGGCCGGTTACATAGGTGCACAGACCCAACCGATTCATTGGGCCGGCGACCAGCTTAGCGAGTGGAGTGAACTGCGAGCCCAGCTCAGGGCGGGTCTCTCCGCTGGATTGTCAGGCATACCTTTTTGGAGCTTTGATATTGGCGGTTTTGCAGGGGATTTCCCCAGTCCCGAGTTGTACTTGCGTTCCACGGCCATGGCAGCTTTTTGTCCCGTGATGCAGTGGCACGCTGAACCTCGCAACGGGCAATTCTTTTACACCGAACGGGCACGTTGGAACAATGATCGCAGCCCCTGGAACTTGGCCGCCGTTCACCAAGACCCCAAGATCATTGATGTGTACAGGAAATTCACCAATTTGCGCATGAACTTCCTTCCATATATCTACTCCGAAGCGATCTGTTCTGCCCATACTGCGCGCCCTCTCATGGCCCATCTGCTGATTGATTGGCCTAGGGACCCTTTCGCGTGGAAAGTGCATGACCAGTACATGTTTGGTCGGGACCTACTGGTGGCACCCTTGACCCATGAAGGCGCCAAAGAGCGGACCGTCTACCTGCCTTGCGGAACATGGCATGATCTCTTCCGCGGGGGGATCCTGAGCGGAGGATCGTCTTTTCAGTATGCATGCGAAATTCATGAGTTACCTGTATTTGTACGTGATGGGAGTGCCATCCCCATCAACCTCGATCAGGACGGAATTATCGGATCCGATGTCTTCGGAGGGGTAGGCAATGACACCACAAGTTACACACAATTGGCGTTTCTGTGTTTTGGTGACGCCAGGTGTGAGTTTAGGGATGATGTAGGCAATCGCCTAACGGTAAAGGATGGGCGCGTCTTTGGATTGGGGGATGTAAATGAGGTTTTGCTCATTGACGCCTGTCAGCCAGGACGTGATGTGAGTCTATTTAATAGGGGCTGCGCAGCCCGGGCAGTGAGGGTGGAACCATATGAATAAGTACGTAGCGACAGGGAACGAGTACATTTCTTTGCCGACGATCAACGAGGCTGATGGGAGTATTGGAGGAGTAACCTTTCTCCACATGGCATCGAAAGGCATGATTCACTTAACCGGAACGTCCAGCATCCCTTTACTCTTCCCGGTTGTGATTGTGGATGGGCAGGAGATGACATTGACAGGCTTGGAGTGGAAAAGGGACCACTATTGGATTCCCCAGTTCTCGGCTCAAGCCGGTGATGTAGAAGTGTGTGGCGTCTTACTAGCGCCCATTGGAGGACGGGGGTTTGTGTATCGACTCGAAGTGAGTGCACCCAGAGAAATCACTGTGACTTACGGTTTAAAAGGGTGCTTTGGTCAGACGCGGTTGGAGATCAACGAGTCTAAGTCTATCAGGGGTGAGAAGTGGGTCTATCCGAGTAATTGGAATCACTCCTTTGTCATGGATTTCCGAGTTGGGCTTCCTTTGTTTGCCTTTGCGCCGATCTTCGAGGGAGACATGGACTGGGATTACTCTGTGGACGAAGAACAAAATATTAGTTTCAGCATCATGAAGACGATCCAATTAACCCTGGGTGAGCAGGGAAGCGCCGAGATTATCTGGGGTTTCGGCTACGAAGAGGTGGCGGCAGCTGCCAGTGCCAAGGAGATACTGCGACAGGGCTATCGTCATGAGTATGAGAGGACTGCATCTTGGTTAGCAGCGCGCACTTTTGTTGTTTCCGATGCGCGCTTCTCAGAGCTTCTCAATCTGAATCTGTTTTTTAACTTCTTTTATGCTGCGGGTATCACTTTGGATACAGAGGAGCTCTGTTTGGTTACCTCCCGCAGTCCACGCTATTATGTCTCCGCAGCTTACTGGGACAGGGACAGTCTCCTCTGGAGCTTTCCGGCCATTACCATGGTGGACACGGCCTTTGCCCGTGACGCTTTAATCTACGTGTTTACGCGTCAAATACGAAATGTGGGCATTCACAGTCGTTTCATTGATGGCACTCTGCTAGAACCAGGATTCGAACTGGACGAATTATGTGCTCCCATCGTGGCCTTACGAAGGTATGTGGACATTTCCGGGGACGGCACTATTCTGGAGGAAAAATGCGTCCTAGACGGTATTCAGCACATCCTGCGCATCCTGGAGTCGAAGAAGCACCCCGAGATTGATCTCTATGAGACGTTCCTCCAGCCGACGGATGATCCTCATCTCTATAAATATCTGACGTACAACAATATGCTGGTCTGGCGCATGCTGACGGACCTGAATATTCTCTGCGACCTTCCCCTCTTAGAGCAGGCGGAAAGAGTGAGGCGGGCAATCTATACCCACTGCGTTCAGGAGCAGGGCGGCAAAAGGATCTTCGCCTGGGCCGTTGATCTGCAGGGAAACTGGTACACCTATGATGAGCCTCCTGGCAGCCTGATGCTGATGGCATGGTATGGATTTTGCGCTGCCGACAACGAGACGTACTGCAATACGGTGGATACGATTCGGGATCCCGGCTATAGATACTCCTTTAGCGGCATGCCCATCGCCGAGTTAGGTTGCGAACACGCTCCCCATCCATGGGTGCTCTCTATATGTAACAGTTTGCTCAGCGGACATCGCGAATCTGCCTTGACCCATTTGTCCAGAACACAGTTGGATAATGGTGTTGCCTGCGAAAGTGTTCATGAAGTAACGGGTGAATGCACAACAGGGAAAGCATTTGCCACCTGCGCAGGCTTCCTCGCCTTTGCCCTTGGTGAAGCACTAAGGGGCGAGTGAATATGGGCCTTACGGCCAATGCCGTAAAATATAGAAGGCTAAGGAGGAAGAGAGGATGAAAAGGAAGTTTCTATCGCTTTTGATGGTTGCTGTACTGGTATTGTCTATGCAAGCTTTCGCAGCGGCGAATGAGGTAACCGGCCGCGTCACTTTAGCGGTTCCTTCAGGTGAACTAGCTGAGATTCGTCCAGTTCTCGACGTGTTTGAACAAAGGTATCCTAATGTGGAACTCCAAGTTGAGCCCTTTGACGGCGAATCAGGTCCCTATCTAACGGCCATGGCTACTGCAGGCACTCTGCCTGACGTACTGTGGGGAGACTGGACGGATTTTACCTATGCCGTTTCCAATGGTTATGTACTGCCACTCGATGATCTATTGGCCGGTGATCCCGATTTCCAACACGTGCCCAGTTCCTTAGTTGAGCCTTACACGTACGGCGGGAAGATCTATGCGGTGCCGGATCAGATTCACGCCCGCATGATTGCCATGAACACAGACCTAATCGATGAACTCAACCTTGATCCGCCGCGCTATGACTGGACCATGGACGAATTTGTCGAAATACTGCAAGCTGCTACCACCGATCGCACGGCAGGGGCCGCTGTCCTGTATGATCTGGATAGTGTGATCTCTGCACAAGATGATGATTTCTGGAGTCCGGCCTACAACTTTGTTGAACGCCGATTTTACTTCACAGAGAAATGGCTGGAAGGCATCAACCTCCTCAATGAACTGCGAGCGGTTCCGGGCCTCGATATCTGGAAGATGCGTGATAATGGCCGATCGATTCAAGAAGGAGAGTCCAACGACTACACGCTGAAGTTTGGTGAGGCGGGAGCGAACGACAACCATTACTCCTTTAAAGAAGGATTTGCCCTATTGGCCACCGGTGCATCTTGGGAAGCTAACTGGATGCGGGCCCAAGTCAAACCTAATTGGGAATACTGGCCGTATCCCCGCATGACAGAAGAAAGCTCTATCAAGGTACCTGTCCATGTGAACCACACCTATATGATGTCAACCGTAAAAGAAGAAAACGTAGCCGCTGCCTTCGAAGTTCTGAAGTGGGTGTCCATCAGCAAAGACGGTAACCTAGCCAAAATGGATATTTTTGCAGCACGGCCAGCGGAAGAAACGGCGGAAGGGAAACTCTATTTTCTGTGGTACTTCCCATCAACACAACACCCCGACGTAGTAGCCAAGTTCGCGGACAATCCCTATGTTACGGAGGGATTGAAGGTGGTTTACGCCAATATTACCAATAGCTTCCGTGATGATCTGAACAAGATCATTCCAGGATACAATCTTATCTTTGACGACACCGTATGGGAACTTCTCAACGGTGCACGTGAAGGCACAATGGATGCATCGACAGTAGCAGCCCAGCTCGATGACATTGTTAACAGTCGAGTTGTAGAACAATGGGCAGCTTTTGAAGCTCAGCTAGAAAAGAACAATTAGAACGCTTTGGGGCGGACGCTGCTGTTCGCCCCTCTGATTAAGACCCTGGAGTGAGAAAGATGGGAAGGAATTTCATGGGACTGCTGGCCATCTGTCTGACGCTGCTCTTAGCCTGTGGGGGCGCTGCCAAGTCCAACGAAGACTGGATTTGGGTGCCGGAGTCTGCCATTGCCGAAGTCTGCACAATTGAGGATGGAGTTGTTGGGGTTGGCGAAACCCTACAAGTACCCGTTCAGGTCCCCAGAACGGGGGAGTATCATGTCATGGTCTCCTATCTACCAATGGAGACGAGCACACTCAGTAATACCGCACTGATCCACATCGACGGAAACGAAGTGCGCAGCAGACTTCCTGTGCTGTGGCGGGACGTACCAGGCGAAGTCCAATATGACAGATATGGCAATGAGATACTTCCAGATCAAGAAATCTTTCCCGGAGATTCCCTAACCTATCTCCAGGACTACTCGACGTTTGCAGGTAGGCCCTATGTGTTCGTGCTTCCAGCAGGACAGCACACGATCACTCTCAAGCCTGAGAGTTTTGCGGTACAGTTCACCCGGCTCGTGCTGATCCACACGATGCCTCAAGTTTCCTATCGTCAATACCACGAAGAAACTGGCGACCTTCCCTTAGGAAAAGACTTTGTGATCATCGAAGCGGAGGATTATGTGCTGAAAAACGACTCGTTTATTCGGGGCACCAGCGTCAAAAACACAGCGGTGAGGCCCAATGATCCTTGTATACGCCGCATTAATGCCCTAGCCCATACCTCCTTCAAAAACCCAGGGCAGAAGGTACTATATGAGTTTGCCATTGCCACACCTGGTCTCTATGCTTTGGCATTTTCCTATTCCCAGCCGACCAAACCGGGAATGCCCGTTTTTCGCACCATCGAACTCGACGGGCAGGTGCTCTTTGAAGAGCTTCGTGATGTTCCCTTTTCCCATACCGGCATGAATGTGTACGATCACCTTCTGGTCGGGGCCGCAGAAACTTGCTATATCTACCTTGATCAAGGTCGCCACACCTTAGCCTTACAGGTAACCGCCGCACCCCTTGACGAGATCTACATCGGGCTAAGCGAAATGATCACAGAGATGAACGCTGTTACACTGAAAATCAAGAAGCTTACTGGTCAAAACAGCGATGTTACAAGCAATATCGATACCAATCGAACGTGGGATGTCCTGCAGTATATGCCCACCATTTTGGATGACATATCCAGGTGGCAAAGGGATCTTCACGACATGCATGACGCCTTGCGCACGATCAGCGGGACAGAGCCCACGTTTGCCAATGATCTAATGCTGGCTGCGCAGAATTTGGAACGTCTCAAAGAGGAACCCCGCACTCTACCCCGGAAAATCGCGCTTCTCGGAGATGACGCTAGCTCCGCTGCCCAGCTCTTGGGAACCCTCTTGCCCAAGCTAGCCGGTCAGGAGTTAAGTATTGATCGTATTTATGTGTATGATGGGCAAACGATTCTTCCAGAAGCCCGTGAGACGCTGCGTGGCAAGGTGAGAACAGGTCTGAAAGAGTTCTTGCATTCTTTCAGTCCCGTGATGAACGAATCGGCTCGTCGCGGAACGGACGTTTTAACGGTATGGGTGAACAAGTCCTCACAGTATGTCGAGGTCCTCCAGGAGCTTACGGCCCAGGATTTTACACCCAGAAGCGGCATCAATGTCAATTTTTCGATCATGCCCAGAGAAGATAAGTTAATTCTATCCAATGCCTCAGGCACGAACCCTGATGTTGTAGTCGGTTTGTCAGCACACTACCCCTTTGACTTCGGAGTGCGGGGAACTGCCCAGAATCTTTTGGAGTGGGAGGACTTCTTGGATTGGTATGGCGCGGAATACAATTTAGAATCGCTAGTACCCTTTAGCTTCGATGGAGGGGTGTACGCCGCCGCAGATACCAATGAGTTTCGGGTTCTCTTTTATCGCAGGGACATTCTTGCTATGCTTGGACTCGATGTACCGCAAACGATGGACGATGTGAGGGGTATGATGCCCACCCTTCACCGTAATGGCATGAACTTCAGCATTCCTCTTTCCACGGATCGGGAGGGTTTTAAGGGTTTCCAACAGACCATGCCCTTTGTGTACCAAAGGGGTGGAGATGTTTACGCGGCTGATGGTCTATCTGCTTCCCTGAATGATCCTCGTACCATCCAAGGCCTGCAAGATATGGTCAATTTGTACACCATTTACGGACTCCAATCCAATGTGCGCAGTTTTTTCAATTCCTTTCGTTCAGGGGTAATTCCCATAGGCATCTCCAGCTATGAGACATATCTGCAACTCCAAACCACAGCACTTGAACTTGCTGATTTGTGGGACATTGCCCTGGCTCCCGGAGAGGCGGACGAAAACGGTACGATCCTCCGCTATCAGGCTGCGGTAGATACATCGACCATGATTCTAGCGAACACAACCATGCCCAATGAGGCCTATGCCTTCATGAAGTGGTGGTTATCCTCGGATACCCAAGTTAAGTATGCTAATCGTCTTCAACTGAAGTATGGACCTGATTACAAATGGAACACAGCGAATCTAGTTGCTTTCGAACAAATGGGGTTCCCCGAAAAGCACAAAGACGTCATTCTGACGATGTGGCGAGAATGGCAAAGGGAAACGCCTCGGCATTTGGCCAGCTATATGCTGGAAAGAGAAATCAGCAATCTTTGGGGATATGTGGTGCGGGACAACAAACCCTTCATGCCTGCGCTGGACGTAGCACAGAAAAACACGAATCGTGAAATGCGGCGCAAGCTGCAAGAGTTCGGTTTCATTGAGGAAGATGGTACTGTGCTTAGATCGTATCAGGTTCCCACAGGGGGGAAGGAGGATCAGCAATGAAAACAACGATCCAGCCCTTGGCAGTGCGACCAAAACCAAATGGGCTTTCTCTGCGAAGCATCCTCAATCGGCACAGTATATTTGTGCTTCAGCTGCCTTTCACCGCCCTATTCATACTTTTCATCCTGCTTCCCGTGGCTGTAGCCATTGGCTTGTCC
The DNA here is from genome assembly GCA_012838305.1 of Bacillota bacterium. Lineage (GTDB taxonomy): Bacteria > Bacillota > Limnochordia > Darwinibacteriales > Darwinibacteriaceae > UBA5420. The sequence continues at coordinate 11,640 of DUPN01000118.1, forward strand.
TTTACCGACTTCGATGCCATCCAAGTGCCACAATGGGTGGGGGTAAAAAACTACGTAGACCTCTTAACCAAGGATACCGTTTTCATGCAGCATGCCTTACCCAATACGGTTCTCTTTGCCGTTGTGGTGGGTATTGGCGGGTACCTCTTGTCCTTCTTTTTGGCCTGGTCTCTGGGGCAGGTGACCAAAGGGTGGCGCACGGTGCTAGCCGTTATTTTTTATTCGCCATCCCTGACAGGGGCCGCTATGATGAGTGCCGTCTGGAGGGTGCTGTTTAGTGAGGACAAAGTGGGTTATCTCAATGCATTGCTCTTATCCAAAGACCTGATTCAAACCCCCATAGCTTGGCTGACCAGTCCTGATACTTTGATGATTGTGATGATCATTGTGTCCCTGTGGTCGTCCATGGGAATTGGCTTCTTGGCTATGCTCGCCGGGATCCTTAATGTCAACAGGGAACTTTACGAGGCTGCTTATATCGATGGGGTAACCAACCGCTGGCAAGAGATCATTTATGTGACCATTCCGGCTACCAGGCCTCAAATGCTGTTCGGTGCGGTTATGTCTGTGGTAGGCACCTTCCAGAATGGATCTATCGGGGTGATTCTCTCTGGAGGCCAGAATCCAACACCTGGCTATGCAGGACAGCTACTGGTAACCCATATCGAAGACTACGGCTTCATACGTTACGAAATGGGTTATGCTGCTGCCATATCCGTTGTCCTTCTAATCATTATCTATGCCATTTCTCGCATTGCCAAACGTATTTTTGCGGACAAGGAGGGGGCGTAGATGAAGCGCATTCACGTCATTGGCATCAATCCCACCGGATTTGACCGGGGACAGTTGAAATTTTTGGCCTACTTGGTTCCCTTGGCCCTTGTTATGTTGCTTCCCCTTGTCTTTATCATGTTTAACGCTTTCAAACCTCTGGATGAGCTTTTTCTCTATCCACCAAGATTCGTTACAACGCGCCCGACCCTGCAAAACTTTGCCAATCTCACGGCTACATCGGTCAACAAGGCGATTCCCGCCTCGCGTTACTTATTTAATAGCCTAGTATACTCCTTAGCCGTCGTTGTGCTCAGTCTGCTGATCACATCTGCTGCAGCCTACTGTATGAGTAAGAAACGTTACCGTCTGAAAAAGATCCTCTTTGAGCTGAACACAATTTCCCTGATGTTTGTGCCAGTGGCGGTGGGCATTCCCCGCTATTTTATCATCCATCGCCTAGGTTTGATCGATAGCCTTCTATCGGCCATTGTGCCCCTCTTGGCCATGCCAGTGGGCCTGTTCTTGGTCAAGCAGTTCGTTGACCAGATCCCAGATTCCATGCTTGAGGCGGCTCAAATTGATGGGGCCAGTGATTACTATATCCTACGGCGCATCATTTTGCCCAATATCACTCCGGCCTTAGCGACGGTGGCCACTTTGACCTTCCAATCAGCGTGGAACTCGACGGAAGCATCAATTTACTACATGCATAACGAGGCAATCAAAACCTTCTCCTTCTACCTGACGACTTTAACGGCACAAGGTGAGAACGCTTATGACATGGTGGCAGCGCTGACTGGTGCCGGCAGTGCAGCCAGCGCTGTGGCGGGTATGGGAATTGCAGCAGCAGGAACATTGATTATGCTCCTTCCCAATCTGATCCTGTTCATCTTCTTACAGTCTCGTGTGATAAATACCATGGCCCACTCAGGGATGAAATAAGGGGGCAGTCATGTGAAGAACGCCGGAGTGCTTCTCCTACTGATCCTATTGGCCTTTTCTGCGCCGGGAGACGCCATTGAGTCTACGGCTTACACCTATACCCTTTCTACGGATCATTTGGTTGTTCGTACCCAGGATGCCTATGTCCCGGGTAGTGTCCTGTTGCGCCAGATCGGTCTGCGATCCCCTGAGGATTTGGTCATTGTCGGTCGAAGCATGTATATTGCAGATGCAGGAAATCGGCGTGTTGTACGGTATCAGATGGATTCCGGTATTGTGGAGTTCTTGGGAGAGGGAGTTCTAAAGCAGCCCACTGGAGTGTGTGTGGCGAAGGATGGCCGCATTTTCGTTGCAGACTACGGGGCCAGTGCCATCGTTGTCTTGGATCCTGACGGGAAAAACGTTTTGGCAGCGATTGGCCGTCCGGATTCGGTCTTGTATGGAGCAAACACTCCCTATAAGCCGCAAAAGGTGGCCGTTGATGGCTTTGGCAATCTGTACGTCACGAGCGAGGGCACCCATGAGGGAATCCTGCAGTTTGACGTAAACGGCAACTTCTCTGGTTTTTTCGGAGCTAACAAGGCAGATCCCCTCAGCCCCATTGCATGGATCCAGGAGACATTTTTTACGGAGGAACAGAAATCAAGGTTATTGTTGCGTAATCCACCTCGCATCGTCAATGTCGACGTATCCAGCGACAATCTGGTCTATTCACTTACTCAGTTTAGGTGGAGGGAGTCCATCAAGAAGCTGAACCTAGCTGGGATCAACATTTTGCTGTACAAACGCATCCAGGGTGAGAATAACTTTGTGGATATTGCGGTGGGCCCTGGGGGAGAGATGTTTGCCGTGACCAGCACCGGGTCCATCACCGAATACGATCGAGATGGGCGGTATTTGTTCGCCTTCGGCGGAAGAGCCATTTCAGCCGATCGCAATGGTCTGACCAGTGTGGTCAGCGCGATTGCCGTCGATGGAGAATACAACCTCTTTGTCCTCGACAAGCAGCGCGGCGTTGTCCAGCCCTATGTTCCCACCGAGTTGGCCTTGAGTATTCATGAGGGCTTGGCTCATTACACTGCGGGCCGATATGCTGAAGCGGCTGGTATCTGGCGCGAGTTTATGCGCTTGACTCCCCGGGCGTCCTTTGCGCATTGGGGATATGGCCTGGCCCTCTGGCAGCTGGGCGAATATGCCCAAGCCCAATATCACCTGGAGCTCGTGGACGATCGGGAGTATGCGTCAGATGCTTTCTGGGAACTGCGTAACGAATGGTTGATGGAGAATCTTGGTTGGATTATCGTGGGCCTGGCTATCCTTGCAGCGGTTTTATGGGTTCTGGGCTTCATACGACGCCAGCACAACTTTTTGCGGCCATTGCAGCAAATGTGGGGGAAAGGACTCTCGAGATTTTCCCTGTTGCGTGATGTGGTGTATATGCAGCACATGATCCGTCATCCCATTGACTCGGTTTATGAGCTCAAACGAGCCCACTATGGAAGTGCGACCTCCGCCAGTTTCCTCTACCTTGCAGCTTTGGCGGTGTGGGTTTTGGACAACAGCATGACGGCCGATCTGTTTAGCTCAAAAGTATTTGCCTATACATGGCAGAACCCCTTGGTGGTGACCAGTCTGGCTGTGATTCCAAGTATTTTGTTCGTGGTGGGCAACTACTTCATTAGCTCCATCAATGACGGCGAAGGTTCATTATTGAATGTGTATACTGTCATGGCCTATGCCTTATCTCCTTACATCCTGGTCACCCCATTCATTACTCTGTTGTCTCACGGACTAACGCTCAACGAATCGTTCTTATATGTTCTGCTCAAGCTGCTTGTGGGTGGATATACATTTGTTCTGGTCTTTATCGGTGCCAAAGAGACCCATAACTACAGCCTAGGCGGTACGATTAAGAATCTGCTCTTAACTCTCTGCTTCATTGTCTTGACGATTGTTGCCATGATGATCCTGTACTTGATGTGGAATGAATTGATCAGGTTTTTGGTAACTGTGTTTGAGGAGGTGCGCTACCGTGTCTAAGCATGTTGGGGTGTTCTTTCTGGCCCTTGTACTGCTCTGGTCCATTGCAGCCAGCTCCATGACCATTGACCCCTACGATCCTACCACCATGGAGATAATGTCGAACCGCCATGTTCGTTTTGATGGGGAAGCAGCAGTTGTTCAGAGCTTCCTAGACACCGAGGGCTTTCAATTTGTAACCCGGACGCCACAAGCTGAACTGTGGCTTTCCAAGGAATACCATACCATTCGTTTGGTAGACCGCACATCTGGATACACCTGGGGCGCCATTCCCTTGGAGAGTGCCCGCAATCTCAATGCGTCCTGGAGGAGTTATGGGGGATCCATTGTTTCTATTGAGTGCTATGACAGCAAGAACAGCGAAAGACGCTACGGCCTTTTAGGCAATGCCGAGGTAGAGTATGCCTTGCTGGACGACGGGTTTACCTTTGATGCGGAATACAAAGAGCTGGGCATTTCCTTTTCCGGCCTCGTTCGCTTAGAGAGCAATAAGCTTAGCTTGGAGCTGGAGGAAGATAGTCTTGTGGAGACGGGTAATCATCGGATCAAATCTCTGGCCTTCCTCCCCTACTTTGGCAGTGTGTTTGAAGACGAGGTGGAGGGCTGGTTTCTCTTCCCGGATGGTCCGGGAGCCTTGATGCGCTTTCAAAAACCCGGGAGTTATGTCGCCGGTTTTGACAAGAAGGTGTATGGTCCCGATCTGGCCATCGATCAGTTAGGTGAAGCCCAGTCACTGAATGCCAGACGGCCCGATGATTATGTCGTTGCCGCCAGCCAAGTGCTCATGCCCGTCTATGGAATTGCCCATGGCCTTGGGCAAAATGGACTGCTGAGCGTAATTGAGGGGGGAGCGGAGTATGCCTCCATTGTGGCCACTCCGGCAGGGCTTGGCAACACACGCTATAATAGCATCATGATTCGCTTTGAGTATCGCCAGAAGTTCGGTCAGGTAACAAACCGTTCCGGATCGACGTCCCTGGTTCCACAAGGGGAAAGGAATCAACTCACACCGAAGCAATCCTTTCATGTGCTTTCAGGTGCACAAAGCTTCTATGATCAGATGGCCGTATACTATAGGAACCTCCTGTTGGAAGAAGGAGCATTAGGGGCAACCTCCTTTGACCAGATGACCTTGCGCCTGGAGGCCATCGGCGCAGATGTGAAACAGACAGCCCTGTGGAAGAAGTGGCAGGTTTTCACCGCCATTGACGATCTGAACGAGATGATCCCTCTTTTGCAGAGGGAAGGCATTGAGGCTATCAGCGTGGTCTTGCGGAATTATACTAAGAGTAACGTTCCCGGAAGGGCCCTGAACAACAGTGTGGGAACGATGGTTGAGCTAAGCAGACTGCAAGAGGCTCTCAAGGCCAGCGGAGGAAGGCTAGCCCTATACTTGGATCCACTCAGGGCTAACTCGGATCAAATCAACTTGCGCCTGCAGGCGGCACATAACATGAGCCGGCGTCCGATTCAAATTATCCGTAACAACCGGGATGCCATGTACCCAGAGACATTTTTCTATCGGTCCGAAGCGGTGCTGGAGAAGACCCATGAACATCTAGAGCGCTTTTCTCCATTTGATTTAGCCCTTGATCAGCTGGGCAGTCGTTTGTATGGAGATTATACCTCTGGTCGAGAGAAAACTCGAAGCGAGAACATGGCTCAGTTCTCGGATCTGATGCGCGCTGTGTGTGGCGACAGTAAGCTGGCTTTGTACACACCAAACCAGATCATGTGGAAGTATGCCCACAGTTTCTATGATCTGCCCCTTGTTAACGGGCAATATCTCTATGAGACGGATACAGTGCCGTTTTTGCCCATTGTCTTGAAGGGTTCCCTAGCTCTCTATGGTCCAACGCTGAATACCATGTCATTCAGCCAGGACCGCATTTTGCGCATGGTAGAGTACGGCGCCTACCCATCCTTTATTGTGACCCAAGCCGAGAGTTGGGAACTGGCTGGCACACCTTTGGAGGATCTATACTCAACCGCCTTTGCTGACTGGAAGGAGTATATTGTCACCACATACCTGTATATGCAGGAGGCCCTCAAGTATGTGCAAGGGCAGCGGATTACGGGCCATCGTGCGCTCAGTCCAGGTCGGATCATGGTCGTGTACGAAAACGGAGTTTTCATTTTGGTCAACTATACGGACGAAACGTGGGACCATCCCGCAGGGGAGGTCGGGCCCCATGACTACTTGGTGCTTAAAGGAGGTATCGGCTGATGAGAAAAGGCAAGCTAACGATGGCTTGGCGTAGCCGTTTGACTGGATTAGCCTTCTTTTTACCTTGGATAATCGGGTTCGTGCTTCTTACCGCTTTTCCCATGGCCTATTCCATTGTGATCAGCTTTTCTGATGTGCGCATTAAGGTCGGCGGTACAGAACTGTCCTACCTTGGTGGGAGCCATTACCGCTATGCACTGCTGCAGGATGCCTCCTTTCCCACGGATTTGTTGGAGAGTTTATTCTTGATCGTGACAGGGCTGCCAATTGTCATGGTCTTCGCCCTGATTACTGCCTTACTCCTGAACCGCAAATTTGCAGGTCGCGCCCTCTTTCGCGCCATCTTTTTCTTGCCCGTCATCATTATGTCCGGTCCAGTCCTAACCCAACTTGTTCAAGAGACAGATGCTATGCGGTTGCAGATGAACTACGGCATTCTCAAGGAGTACTTTTATTATTTCAATGGCCGCCTCTTTGTCCTGTTCATGGATAATCTTGTGCGCACGCTTTGGTTCTCGGGGGTCCAGATCATGGTCTTTCTAGCGGTTCTGCAGAAGATTGATCGCAGCATGTACGAAGCGGCCTCTATTGATGGGGCAACAGCTTGGGAGATGTTCTGGCGCATCACCTTACCGCATCTCCGCTCGGCTGTCGTACTGAATGCCATCTACAGCATCGTCGAGATGGGGTCGGTGTCATCGGATCCAACGAATGTAAGAATCATGACGCACCTACTTGAGGTGAATCGGCCGTATAGCTATTCGGCGGCTATGGCGTGGATTTACGCCCTAGCCCAGCTCCTTTTGATGGGGATTACTGCGGTGGTCTTGATGGAGAAGAAGGGGAGGCGGAGGGCATGAAGAACATGAATGTACGCAAGCTGCTACTTGGCACCAATGAGCGCGATGGTCTTCTGTCCCGTATCTTTCTCTATGGAGTGCTTCTCGGTATGGGTTTCGTTTTTATGTATCCCGTTTTGTATATGATTTCTACAAGTTTTATGAGCACTGGCGATCTGGTGGATGCCACTGTGAGTTGGATACCGCGCCAATTTAGCCTGGAAGGGTTCCGCAAGGCGGCGGCAACACTTGGTTATGGCCAAGGGCTGACCACATCCCTTGTGTTCTCCTTTTTTCCTGCGGTCCTACAAACAATATCCTTGGCCTTTGCCGGCTTCGGCCTGGCCCGTTTTGAAATACCCTTGAAAAGACTGTGGCTAGCCCTGATTATACTGGTCTTCCTAGTCCCGTCTGCGGTCACTCTAATACCCCGCTACATGTTGTTTAACCAATATAAAATGGTGAACACGATCTGGCCTGTCATGATCACAGCCCTGGGCGGGCAGGGCGTGAAGAGTTCGGTGTTCCTGCTCGTCTACTATCAGTTCTTTCGTTCTTATCCAAGGGCCTTGGATGAGGCCGCTATGATTGACGGTGCAGGCAGCCTAAGGGTCTTCGTCAAAGTGGCCATCCCCATGGTAATTCCAGCCATCGTGCTAACCTTTCTCTTCTCGTTCATCTGGTTCTGGAACGAGACAACGCAGCTGTCTTTGCTTTCGGGAACAGCTGCCAGGACTCTCCCCATTCGGCTTCAGGCCTTCGTTGAGAGCTTCAATAAGCTGTATCCAGCCAATGATATCAGTGCAGGGGGCGCCCTGAATGAGTCCATACGTCTGGCCGGGACTCTGCTGTCCATCGCCCCACTTTTGATCATGTATCTCTTCTTGCAGCGTTTCTTTGTGCAGAGTATAGAACGCACCGGACTTACAGGTGAATGAATCGCAATCTTTAGCAACTACAATATGGAACGTGGGTTTAACTTCTTCCTGATCTAGCTCCCAAGGGCCATTATTCATTGGTTGGTAGGATCAATCTGCCAAAGATTACCTAAGGTCGCTGCGTTGGTGCTATACCTGCCTTAGTGCGATTTGCCTTCTGAAGGGTTTTCCCAAAATGAGTCGAAGTATACTCAAGTGAGACAAATTCCAACAAGCCGGATAGAGGAGTGGTCTAATGTTAGAGGAATTCAAGAAGTTTGCCCTGAGGGGCAATGTGCTCGACATGGCGGTTGGTGTCATTATTGGAGGTGCCTTTGGCAAGATTGTAACCTCGGCGGTGAACGATTTGATCATGCCTCTGCTGGGCTTGTTGTTAGGCAGGATTGATCTAACAGCGTTAAGACTCGTGATGCGGGCGGGCAACGAAACAACATCGGAGTTGTCCTTGACCTATGGTGTGTTCCTCCAAAACGTCCTTGATTTTCTCATTATTGCCTTTAGCATCTTTATGGCCATTCGCTTGATCAACAGATTTAAGAAGAAGGAAGAAGAAGCTCCGCCAGCACCACCTGCTCCGCCTGAACCATCGAATGAAGAAAAGCTGCTGGCCGAAATCCGCGACCTGCTCAAGGCGCAGGATGTGGAACGCACCGCTTAAGCAGACCAAACAGGATTGAACAGATACAAGACCGATTTGGCCGATCGTTGCCAGGTCGGTCTTTTCTATACCCTCCTGTGAAGACGACTTATTCAACTTCTTCGACCTCTAGATGCCAGTGATCAAACTCCATGTCCGGGCTAACAGCAAAGGGCTCAGACTCAGCGTAATAATCGCCTGGATCGATGATGTTGTTGTTCGTCACATCGACCCACGCAATCAGCCGGTATTCACCGGAAGGCGGCAGAGGGACCTGGAACAGCCCTCCCTTGGGTTCAACCCATGTTTCCGTGACTGCTTCCACAGTGTCTTCTACGCGGGTTCCCACCATCACTTTGATACGATCCACCGCATGGATGGCCCAGTATGCGTTAATTAGGCCGTGACCATGGTAAGGATCGAAGCCCGTTGTGCCCAGATCCATACTGGAGCGCTCAAGGATGTCCCGCACTTCTTCCCTTGGTATGCCCGCAGAGAGCATTAAACCAATCACTCCACTAACGTGAGGGGCTGCCATGGATGTACCGATCTGTAAGCCGTAGGTGGATCCAGGGACTGTACTTAGAACTCCATGATCGTCGGCCCCACCTGGCGCCACAAGATCGATTTCAGGACCGAAATTGGAGTATTCGGCTCTTTTGGGTAGACTGTCCCCTAAACCAACTGCACCAACCGCGATCACTTCTCCGTGAGCCGCAGGGTACTTGATGGGACCGTTCTCATTTCCCGTTGAGGCCACAATGATCACACCCTGGGAGTAAGCCTTCGTGATCGCATCCTCTACTAAGGGACAATACTCACCGCCTAGAGAAAGATTGATGATATCTGCGGGCCAGGGGTTAAAGGGCTTCCCTTCCTCATCCAGCAGTCCGGAAGCATAGAGCACGGCTGTGGCAATATCCCAGGACGAGCTCGGTCCTGTTTCAGGAAAAACCTTGATTGGCAGAAGATCCACATCCCACATGACACCCGCTCCACCAAGGTAATTGTTGGTCGTAGCCCCGATGATCCCAGCTACATGCGTTCCGTGCTTGCGTGGATCGCTAAGGTCTCTGTCGTTGTCCACAAAATTGTAGGCATAGGTTCTGTCGAGCTGCGCCTCTAGGTCCGAGTGGTTCATGTCTACGCCTGAATCGATCACAGCTATTCGAATGGATCGACTTCCTGTAGCGGCAGCCCACGCTTGAGGCAAACGGATCAGTGGATAGTGCCACTGCTCTTGATACCGAAGATCATTTGGAATTTCCATGGCTGAGGGAAACATCGGCTGATTGGGGCCCGCGTAGCGTGCTCCCTGTAATTCTCCTGTTCCAAGCATTCTATTTGTGTCAAGGTCTCCAGGTTCCACGAGATGAGCATTGAGTACCGCGAGACTGTCCTTGATCAGATAACCCGCTCTCTGCAGCTCTTTTAGCTGTTCTGGGAGGGTTACGGAGGGGTCAAAGATGATGATCATCTCCCCTGGACGGCCAGAAGCGTGTCCGTACTCTTCAGGCTCGGGCATAGCTTTAGGAACACTCCGTCCTTCCAGAACGGAGTAGGGAAAGTTGTGCTTCACCGCTATGGTGCCGGAGAGAATGGGACCGGTTTGGCTGAAGACGGCCAGGATCTCTTGGGGAGAGTCAATCGTTAGCACCGCGGGATTGGCGCTGCCCTGCAAGTCTCCTTCCCAGTGGCTGAAGACCCAGCCTGTTTCAGGAACAGCCGTCAGCTGTACTTGGGCGTCGTGGGGATACCTGCCGTCAGGCTGCGGAGCAGGATCTAGGGTCACAGCCCCCTTTCCCTGCACCTGTATGGACAAAGGATGCTGCACCTTCGTTCCCCGGAAAATGATGGCGTCGCGGCTGCCAGAGACGACTTTGCTTTCCGGTTCAAACACCCAGCCTTCCTTGGAGGGGGTGATTGTAACGGACCCAGTGAGGCCATCGCGGCGCCACGCTCCGTCTGCTGTCGTCGGACCAAAGAGGGAGTTACCGCCTCTAAATACAAATGCTACCATGACGCCTGGAATACCCGCCCCATCGGAATCGAGGACAAGACCCGAGACACTGTACTTGGTCGGACTACCCCCGCCCAGGCAGCCTCCTAAGCAGACCAGTATTAGCATGAAAAGCAGGAAAAAGAGCCTTTTCTTACAGTTCACAAAGGATCACCGCCTTTTTCCAGCCACATTTGGCGTAGAAAGGGCAAAATCCTCCCATGGAGACCGAAATTACGCGTAAAAGTAGTTTGATGGAGGATACCTTCAGTAAATTTCGTAATAGTACAGTGAGAATATATCCAAAGAGCAGTTCTGGATGATTCAACCCCGAAATCAAAGCAGGGAGGCTGACGTGAGTGGGTGAGGTGCGCAGATCCTGGGTAGTTTTTTCGCTGATCGCTTTGTCACTTTTGTCTGGATGTCTCGGGGGCGGAAGCAGCAAAGTCCCCGTCACCAAGAATGCGGTCATTGAGGTCTTCTGGGCCGTGAGCCAAGGACCAGGTTTACCTGGAGTCCGTTTCCTAAAAAACGGAGAGGCCGTCACGGGTCATGAAACCGACGCAGACGGTCGGGTGGAGCTATCTCTGAAAACTGGTGACAGACTTGTTCCCCAGATGGACGGCTATGTCTTTTGGCCGGCGGAAGTGGTGGTGTCCAGCAAAAACCCCATGCTTGAGTTTGTGGGGAACATTGTGGAGGCAACGGAGGTTGTGATTCATAGCATTTCCCAGGACGAAATCAACCCGAGGTTGCTGCACGTAGAATGCCAGGGTTCGCTGGAAGGTGTCTTAGCTTCTGTTTTGATCAATGGAAAGCCCGGACTCTTGGCTGCCTTGGAGGAAAGCTCGACCATGGCGGTTACAAACAGCTTCCAGGTACTGGTCAAAGAAGAAGCGGAAGGGTCCATTCATGTCGATATTGGCCAAGGGGCACAATTCGATTCGAAATACATAGAGCCCGTCTTAGTTGACCTGCCAAAGAGCGTCTTTGCGGGTGGAGCTGGTACGAGTGCCAGCCCTTACCTGGTTGAACTGCCTGAACAGTTGGATGCGGTGCGGGGCCATCTCCAGAAGTACTTTCTGCAAATCGCGGATCTAGACTTAGCGTCGTTCTGTGCACAGAATGAACAAGGGTGGGAGCCCATCGGTATAGAAAACGAGGAGTTCGAAGGTGTCTATGACGGTAATGGCTATGCTATCTCCAATTTGAGGATCAATCGCGCCGATCAGGAATTGGTTGGACTTTTTGGCTCCATAGCGGGAACGGTTAAGAATGTGAATCTATTGGACGTTGATATGCATGGAGGAACGTGGACAGGAGGCCTGGCCGGCTGGAGCTGGGAACCAATCAGCAGTTGCTCGGCCACAGGCGTTGTCCACGGCCACAACGAGGTAGGGGGTTTAGTAGGCGCCCTGCACTACGGAAGCCTGATTAACTGCCATTCTGACGCTACAGTCAAGGGTCAGAACAGGGTTGGCGGCCTTGTGGGCGTCTTGTTCCAAGGAGCGATGCAAAACAGTTCTGCCAGCGGAGAAGTCACCGCAGATGGTGTAGGTGCAGGGGGTGCCGTAGGCTTTTCCAAGGAGAGCGAAATTGTGGGCTGCCGCGCTTCTGGGCCCGTCCGTGGTCAGCAGCAGGTGGGGGGATTGGCTGGAACGGCCAGCGGGGTCATCCTGAACAGCTCTGCCGCAGGCGGCATCGGGACATCAAAAAAAGACCCAGAGTTGATGGAGGGAATGGCAGGAGGTCTGTTGGGCGGCGTATATGACACCATCATTATCTCCGGCTGCTATGCCACGGGATATGTGGTCAGCCATGATTCAGTGGGCGGTTTAGTGGGTGATATGAACGATGGAGCCATTTTGAACAGCTATGCCACGGGTGATGTGAGCGGGACGTTCTATCTAGGGGGACTGGTAGGATCCATGGCCACCAGCGAAGATTCTGAGCATATCCTGATTTCCAGGAGCTATGCCTTAGGCCAAGTGACAGGAGACACCTCTGTGGGAGGACTCGTTGGCTTCCTTCCGGAGCATGGGGAGATTTGCGATTGCTTTGCTTTGGGTAACGTAACGGCCAAGAGCTATGTCGGAGGCCTGGCGGCAAGTAATCATGGGAAGATTCATCGTAGTTATGCCGCCGGTCAAGTGACATCCCTTGACTCTTGGCAGTGCGGCGGCTTGGTAGGGGAGATAGATTGCGGTCAAGTCTTCGCCAGCTACTACGACCAGGAAGCTTCGGATCAATCCGACACAGGCCGAGGGGAACCGAGGCTGACCGCAGAGATGAAACAGCAAGCGACCTTTGTGGACTGGGATTTCACGTCCACTTGGGCCATTGACGAAGGGGTCTCCTATCCCTATCTGCAATGGAAGGGATTACCGTAATCGGCCGGGCACATCTAGCCATGATCCCAAGCAAACTGGACTGTGACCGATTTGGCAGATCTTTGCCAAGTCGGTCTTTCCTCTGTGTTTCACTTTGATTTGGCGTATTTTTTTCTAGGTAACTATGATACAATGTTGAGTGAATATCGTTGGGATTCGATGGAGGCATATTGACTTTGAAGATTGGAATTATAGGTAGGCCCCAAGCGGGCAAAAGCACGTTGTTTCAGCTCTTAACCAACCACCAGGTTGGTTCAGGTAATAAAGCGCAAGTAGCTGTAGGAAAAATCCCTGATCCGCGGATCGACGCCCTAACCAAACTGCACAATCCCAGGAAGGTGACCTACGCTACCATTGACTTTTGGGATGTTCCAGGCTTCTTGCCTGGACAAAACGCCGCAGGTTTCCTGGAGTCTGTCCGCGATGTGGATGCTTTGGTCCTGGTGGTCAGGGCATTTGAGTCCGATATTGTTCCCAGTTACAATGGCCTTCAGCCCTATGGGGATTTCAATGACATCCAGCAGGAACTGCTGGTGGCCGACTGGAGCTTGTTGGAAACTCGCTTGGAAAGAATCGTCAAACAAAGGGCAAAGAATCCCCAGGCCCTGGGGGAACTGAGTGTCCTTGAAAAGTGTCAAGCTACGTTGGAACAGGATTTGCCCCTGCGAGAATTGAAACTAGATGAAGATGAAGAAAAAGTCTTGCGCACCTACGACTTTATGACCAAGAAACCCCTCATTGTTGTAGTCAATCTCGATGAGGAACAGATGCGCACCGATTCATATCCCCAGAAAGAGCAGCTCGAAGGGGAGCTGTCCCGGATGAACCTGCCCCTAATCAAGGTCAGCGCTCAGATTGAGACCGAAATCAGTGCGCTCGATCCAGAAGATGCCGCACTGTTTATGGAGGAATTAGGTCTCACCGATACGGGAATTGCCCGTCTAGCCCGGACGGTGTACAAACACCTTGGTCTGATCTCCTTTTTCACCGTGGGAGAGGATGAAGTCCGTGCCTGGACCATCAAGGAGGCCACCATGGCCAAGCAGGCGGCGGGGAAGATTCACTCCGACATTGAAAGGGGCTTTATTCGGGCAGAAGTCGTCTCCTATGACGATCTGATGGAGTGCGGCAATCAGCAGGCTGTGAAGGAAAAAGGACGTTTTCGCCTGGAGGGAAAAGACTACATCGTGCATGATGGCGATGTCATTTCCTTTCGGTTTAATGTGTAGGCAGAGGGGGTAGTAATGTGAACGTACAGAAAAAAGCACAGGAATTAGCGGCAGCCATTACCCAGAGCAGTGAATACCAGAGAATGCTTGCGGCCAGAGAAACGGTGAGTAAGCATGAAGCAGCCAAAGTGATGCTCCGGGATTTCCAGGAGAGACAGCTGCAGCTGCAGAAGCAGCAAATGGCAGGGGAAGAAATCACTCCCGAGCAGGAAGAACAATTGCAGAATCTCTTTGGGGTCATTTCCGTCAACCCTTATATCCGTGAGCTCTTCGAGGCCGAATTTGCCTTTAGCGGACTGATGCTTCAGGTCAATGATGCCCTGTCCAGCGTGCTGGATCCTAAAGGGGACGAAGAAGACGATCAGGATGAGGAACCTAAGCTGGAAATTCCCAAGAAAAGGATTCTCATTCCTGGACAGGATAATTAGGCTGCTGCTATGGGTAGACTTCGTATTGGAACGGCCGGCATCCCTGATTCGGCGCAGCCTCGCACTACAGCTAATGGTGTGAAGCGCTTGGCCGAACTCGGTCTGGAGCATATGGAGATCGAGTTCGTGCGGGGGGTTAAAATGGGTGCAGGTACTGCCCAGACCATCAAGGAACTGGCCGAAGAACACGATATTTCCCTGACCGTGCACGCTCCTTACTATGTGAATCTCAATTCGGCCGAGCCAGAAAAGATTGAAGCCAGCAAGGACCGCATTGTTCAGGCCGCCCGAGTCGGGGCCTGGGCTGGTGCCGCCAGTGTCACCTTTCACGCAGCCTACTACCATAATGATGCGCCTGAAGAGGTCTATCGGCGTGTCAAACACCACATGTTGGACATGCTGGAGAGGCTTGATCGAGAGAATATTGCCATCCGGCTTAGTCCCGAGACAACGGGGGGACCCTCCCAGTTTGGTACCCTCGAAGAACTGGTGCGTTTGGGAGTTGACCTGCCAGGGGTCTATCCTTGTGTGGATTTTTCCCATCTCTATGCCCGCAGCCTGGGGCAGTTCAACAGCTACCAGCATTTTGCCCAGGCATTGGAGTTGATCCGAGGCGAGCTGGGAGCGGAGGCTCTGCAAGCGCAGCACATTCATTTATCGGGAATCGAGTATGGACCGAAGGGGGAGAAACGTCATCTGCCCCTATTAGAAACGGAACTTAGGTATGAAGAGGTACTGCAGGCCCTGGCGGACTATGACGTGGCCGGGTGGCTCACTTGTGAGAGCCCTATTTTGGAAGAGGATGCCCTGATTTTGCAGGAGGTCTACAACAGACTGGACATTACATAGAGTGGGAGGAAAGGCGGATGGAACGCGTCTATCTCAAACGGATTGGCGAACATGTAGGCAATGAAGTAGAAATTAGAGGTTGGCTTTATAATAAGCGCTCCAGCGGAAGGATTCAGTTCCTCATTATCCGGGACGGTACCGACCTAATCCAGGGCGTGCTGGTGAAGGCGGAGGTTTCTGAAGCGGTCTTTGAAGCGGCCAAGACTCTCACCCAGGAATCGTCCGTGATTGTTCGCGGTGTTGTTCGGGAAGAACCTAGGTCCCTGAGCGGGTATGAACTCTCCGTGACCGATCTGAAGATTCTGCAGATTGCAGAGGAGTATCCCATTACCCCGAAAGAGCATGGGGTGGAATACCTGATGGATCGGAGGCATCTCTGGCTCAGGTCCCAAAAACAGCATGCTGTGATGCTGATTCGCAACGAAGTGATCAAAGCCTCCAGGCAATTCTTTGACGAACGGGACTTTGTGCTGATTGATGCGCCCATTTTAACCCCGGCCTCGGTGGAAGGAACATCCACTCTCTTTGAAACAGATTATTTCGAGGATAAGGCGTATCTATCCCAGAGCGGGCAGCTCTATATGGAAGCGGCGGCCATGGCCTTTGGCAAGGTCTACTGTTTTGGCCCCACCTTTCGAGCAGAAAAGTCCAAGACCCGCCGCCATCTCATGGAGTTCTGGATGATCGAGCCTGAGGTGGCCTTCTTGGATATGGACGGTAATATGGATCTGCAAGAGGAGTATGTCTGTTACATCGTCCAGCAGGTCCTAAAGAACCGCAGGAAAGAATTGGAGCTGTTGGAGCGGGACATCAGTAAACTCGAAGCGATCGTAGCACCTTTCCCCCGGATTTCGTATGATGAAGCGATCGAGCTTCTGCAAAGGGAAGGGGCCGATGTGACATGGGGTGCAGACTTCGGGGGCGGCGATGAAACCATTATTGCCAACCAGTTTGATCGCCCTGTCTTTGTCCATCGATACCCCACTGCGATCAAAGCCTTTTATATGCAGCCCGATCCCGAAAGACCTGAAGTTGTCTTGGGAAGCGATCTTTTGGCACCGGAGGGTTATGGGGAGATTATCGGCGGCGGCGAGAGGATTTATGACCTGGACATTATCCAGCAAAGGATCAGGGAGCATAACCTGCCGGAAGAACAATATGCATGGTATATCGATCTGAGGCGTTACGGGACCGTACCCCACTCCGGCTTTGGATTAGGTCTGGAGCGGACGGTTGCCTGGATCTGCGGCCTTCCCCACCTAAGGGAAGCTGCACCCTTCCCGCGCCTGATCAACCGGATCTATCCCTAAGGCTATCTCGTTCCCATAAAGATCAAAAGTACACCCAGGGCGGTCAGGAGCAGCTTAGGCCAGGATAATTGGCTGCTCAGCCCGATCAATCCTATCGTGCCCACTAGAGTAAGGATGATAGGTCCGATCAGACCGAGTATGGAGTTGACCTTTAAAGCGGTCTGTACCTTGCCAAACTTGAGCATAAGCAGGCCAGCGCTGATCTCGATAGTTCCCGCGATCAGGCGCAGCAGGGCCATGGTGAGCACGGCCCGTAGTTCTGTGGTCATGACATCACTCCGTTCTGTTGATTTCAAAAAGAGAGAGGGGTAAGCCATGTTCGACTACTTGAGTAAAGCGGATCCTGAGATTCTCCAAGTGATAAAAAAAGAAACCAATCGCCAGAACCGTAATCTCGAGTTAATCGCTTCGGAAAATTTCGTGAGCCTGGCCGTCCTGGAAGCATTGGGAAGCCAACTCACCAATAAGTATGCCGAAGGCTATCCTGGTAGACGTTATTATGGCGGCTGCGAATTTGTGGACATAGCCGAAAACCTCGCAATTGAGCGGGCGAAAAAGCTCTTTGGTGCTGACCACGTCAATGTGCAGGCGAATTCGGGATCCCAAGCGAACCAAGCGGTGTTCTTTGCAGCACTTCAGCCCGGGGACACCATTTTGGGCATGGATCTCACCCATGGGGGGCATCTCACCCATGGGAGCCCGGTCAATCAATCCGGCAAGTGGTTTAATGTCGTTCATTATGGGGTGCGCAAAGAGGATGAGCGTATCGATTACGATATGGTCCGGGATATGGCGCGCCAACATCGCCCCAAGCTGATTATTGCTGGTGCGTCGGCTTATCCCCGAGTGATTGATTTCGCCAAGTTCCGGGAAATCAGTGATGAAGTTGGTGCACTGCTTTTGGTGGATATGGCCCATATCGCCGGCTTGGTGGCTGCAGGAGTGCATCCAAGTCCCGTTCCTTATGCGGACTTTGTCACCACCACCACCCATAAGACGCTGCGGGGACCAAGGGGCGGTATGATCCTTACCACAGAAGAGCATGCCAGGGCCATTGATAAGGCGGTTTTCCCTGGAATGCAGGGTGGACCGTTAATGCATGTCATAGCCGCCAAAGCAGTGTCCTTCTTCGAGGCCCTGCAGCCGGAGTTTAAGGAATACCAAATGAGGGTGCTCGAAAATGCCAAAGCCCTTGGTCAAGCCCTGCAAGGCCATGGATTCCCTCTAGTTTCCGGGGGAACCGACAACCACCTGCTCTTGGTGAATGTCAAGGCTAAGGGGTTAAGCGGGAAAGAAGCGGAAGAGAGACTTGATAGTGTGGGGATTACGGTGAACAAGAATACCATCCCCTTTGAAACGGAAAGTCCCTTTGTCACCAGCGGGATTCGCCTTGGTACGCCCGCCCTCACCACCAGAGGTATGGGCGAGAAGGACATGCAGATTATTGGTGATTTGATTGCCGCCACCCTGGAAGACGGCGCTGATATTGCAGACATTCGCCAAACCGTGAAAGAGCTTACGGACAAATATCCCTGTTATCCAGAAATCAACTAGGAGGATCGCCTTGTCCCCGACTTCTGCAGTAGGTAGAGATACCAAACAAGCCATGCGTTTAAACACGGTAGAAGGGGCCTATGCGGTGGCTGCGGAAAACCTGGCAGCTCCATACCTAGGCCTGTTTGCCCTGGCTTTGGGGGCTACCCCATCGCAGATTGGCATGCTTACTGCCTTTCCCAATTTTATGGGCAATATTCTGCAGATTCCCGCAGCCCTCCTCGCTGACCGTCAAAAGGACAAGCGTCTGCTGCCCATTGTGGGAGGTTATTTCAATCGATCCACTTGGGTTTTGATGGCCTTTCTCCCCTTTTTCTTTCCGCCGGAGCAAAGGGTAGGTATCGTCATACTGCTAGCCACCTTTAGGTTGATGGCGGCCAATCTGGGTGTTCCAGCCTGGACAGCGCTGCAGGCCGACCTGATTCCCAAGACCATTCGAGGCAACTACTATGCCAATCGCAATATGGTGTTGAACACCTGTGCGGTTTTGGCCACATTCTTGGCGAATTTCCTGCTGCGGTTGTCCTTTCCCACAAGCTTTCGCCTGATCTTTGTGATCGCCACTATCTTGGGGATCACTGCCACCTATCTTTTCAGTCGAATCCCCTTTGATCAGTCTCCCCCCAGGCAGAGGACTGTCGTCAATGGTTCCTACCGGACGAAGGTTAGAGAATTCGCCAGGGAAGTGCGGAACCAGAGGGATTTTACTAACTACGCCACCAGTGCCTTAGTCTGGAACTTCGGGATCATGATGGCCAGTCCCCTCTTTGTGGTGTTTTTCGTGGAAGATTTGGGAGGACCGGCAGGGTCCTGGGCCATTTTCGCCGCAGTGAATCTAGCGTCTATGGTTCTGATCCAGCGCTATTGGGGACGCCTGGCCGATATCTTTGGGCAAAAAAGCGTGATGATGGCATCCGGTGTCGGAATTGTGGCCCTTCCCCTGATGTGGTGGGCTGCTTCCAATACTTGGTTTCCCTTTGTCATCCACATATTCAACGGCCTCTTTTGGGGCGGGTATAATCTGGCCGCATTCAACCTGCTTCTGGAGGTGACGCCCGATGACAACCGCACCGTGTATGTGGGCGTGTACAATACGCTGATGGGCGTGGCCACAGCCGCGGGTCCCTTAATTGGTGGTTTTGCAGCTGAAGTCCTTGGTCTGCGGCCTATCTTTCTGATCTCAGCGGTTCTGAGGGGTCTGGCCCTCTATCTCTTTTGGCGCAATGTTACCAATACCAGTGAACGACGGATGCGCTTCGGGGACCTACTTCCCAAAAACCGCTATCGAAACATGGAAAATCTGCCTGGAGCTTGATTTTGGCGCAAGAATATACTATAATTGAGGTTAATCCAGGAAGTGATGAGGGAGCCTACTAAGTGCCATTGGACAAAGAGAGCTGGTGGGTGGTGTAAACCAGCCCGGTGCCTTAGGATCCACTCCTGAACTGGGAGACAATTGATCAATTAAGGTGAATTGCCTCGCCTGCGGCGGGTGCAGTTAAACAGGGTGGCAACGCGGGATTTCGTCTCGTCCCTGAGCTTTCGAGTTCAGAGGCGAGTTTTTTATTGAAAAGGAGGATACGATCATGTTGGATCTGAAACTGATCCGTCAAGACCCGGACAAGGTCCGGGAAGGGTTGGCGAAGAAGGGCGAAGCAGCAGATTATCTCGATCAGCTTCTGGCCCTCGATTCTCGCCGGCGCAGTATGCTGACAGAGGTGGAGAAGCTAAAAGCCCGGCGTAACGAAGTTTCTGACCAAATCGCACAGCTGAAACGGGAGAAAAAGGACGCCCAGTCCCTGATTGAGGACATGCGTCTTGTCTCCCAGCAGATCAAAGACTCCGATGAGGAGCTCAGGACTGTGGATGGCGCGATGCAGGATTTACTCTTACGTATTCCCAATCTGCCCCATGCCTCTGCCCCTGTGGGAACAAGCGAGGATGACAATGTGGAAGTTCGCCGCTGGGGTGAACCGACCCAGTTCGACTTCGAACCCTTGCCCCACTGGGAGTTAGGGGTCAATCTGGATATTATTGACTTTGAACGGGCAGGAAAAGTCACAGGAAGCCGCTTCTATTTTCTGAAGGGGGCGGGAGCTCGCTTAGAGAGAGCCTTAATGAACTTCATGCTGGACCTGCATACCACAGAGCACGGTTATCGGGAAGTGTTTCCCCCCTTCATGGCCAACCAGGCCAGCGCCACCGGGACAGGTCAGCTCCCCAAATTCGGCGAGGATATGTTTAAGCTGGAGGGATTGGACTATTACCTGGTACCCACAGCAGAAGTTCCTGTGACGAATCTATATCGTGATGAGATCCTGCGGGCAGAGGATCTTCCTATCTACCATGCCGCTTACTCCGCCTGTTTCCGCTCTGAGGCGGGTTCGGCAGGCCGTGACACCAGGGGGCTGGTTAGGGTCCACCAGTTCAACAAGGTGGAACTGGTGAAATTTGTCCTTCCTGAGACATCCTACGATGAGCTGGAGAGATTGACCAGTAACGCGGTCACGGTACTGCAAAAGCTTGGCCTGCCCTATCGGGTGACAGAGATTTGCACTGCGGACCTGGGCTTCACTGCGGCCAAAAAATACGACCCAGAGGTCTGGATGCCAAGTTACCAGAGGTATGTGGAGATTTCTTCCTGCAGCAACTTCGAGGATTTCCAGGCCAGACGGGCCAATATCCGTTTCCGGCGCGACAAAGGGGCCAAGCCCGAGTTTGTCCACACACTAAACGGGTCCGGATTGGCTGTCGGGCGCTGCTTAGCTGCTGTGATAGAGAACTACCAGCAAGAAGACGGATCCGTTGTCGTTCCCGAAGTTTTGCGGCCGTACATGGGCGGCTTGGAACGGATCGTTCCAGAAATATAGGTTCCTGACAGGCTTTGGCCCCATGTTTCCCGTAAATAGCCACTTGTTATTGGTAGAAAGTTACGATATAATGTAGCAAGTTAAGGAAGGGTGCCAGAGTGGACGAATGGAGCGGTCTTGAAAACCGTCGAGGGTTCACGCCCTCCGTGGGTTCAAATCCCACCCCTTCCGCCACTTTTGGAGTGTTTATTAATGAAATCGAAAGAAAAAGTAAAAGGAGATTTCATTCTAATTGTCGTATTAGTTGTAATAGGGCTAGGTACCCTTGTATATAATCAGGTGATCGCACCGCGGCGAGGCCAGGGAACAATGGTGGCCATTGAGATTGAAGGACAGGTTGTGCAGCGTTTTGATCTTTCGCAGAACATGGCACCGCGCAGATTTGAGACAGAGCATGGGTTCAATGTCGTTGAGATCAATGAGGGACAAGTGAGAGTGTCTGAAGCCGACTGCCCGGACCTTTTGTGTGTTAATACCGGTTGGCGGCGACATGTTGGACAGGTTATCGTCTGTTTGCCCCATTATTTTGTGGTAAGAGTTGTTGGAGAACAGACAAATCCGGAAGACTTGGATGGCTTTACCTATTAAGGAAGATAGAGGTGACAGAAATGGTTAAGCAAAAAGTACTTATTGTGGATGACGAAGTCTCCATCCAGGAGCTGATTCGTTTCAATCTTGAACAGGCTGGCTTTGATACGGAGGTAGCAGGCGATGGCTTGGCGGCCATTGAGATGTTTGAGTCCTATCGGCCGGACCTGATTGTCCTGGATTTGATGCTGCCAGGAAAAGACGGTTACGATGTGTGCAAGGAAATCAGGCGGACTAGCAATGTGCCCATCATCATGCTCACCGCCAAAGAGACCGAACTTGAAAGGGTACTGGGCTTAGAGCTCGGGGCAGACGACTATATGACGAAGCCCTTCAGTCCCTTAGAGCTTGTTGCTCGAATCAAGGCCGTGCTGCGCAGGGCTAGCGGTCAAGAGACCCATGATGAAAATGAATACAAAGTGGGCAATATTTTCCTCCAGGTTGACACGAGGGAAGTCAAGGTTCACGACCAACCTGTAGACTTGACTCGCAAGGAGTTTGATCTCCTGCATATCTTCATGCAAAACATGGGGAAAGTGTTAACCCGCGAAGTTTTGCTGCAGAAGGTGTGGGGCTACGAGTACGAGGGTGAAACACGCACCGTCGACGTCCATATCCGGCATTTGCGCCGTAAACTCGGTCCAGAAGGCGAGACCCGCATAGAGACTATTCATGGAGTAGGGTACAAGTTAAGGGGGAACTAACTTGCGAAAGTGGAGCTTCGCGAAGCCGTTACTTTTCAAGTTAACATCGTTAGCATTAGTGGTAACCTTGCTTGCTGTTGGGGTTACCACGTTTTTTGTTGCTCGATTGGCCCGAGACACCTTGGAACAGAGGACGAGGGCTGACCTTTTTGTTGACGCGCAACTGATTCGCCTGGCTTTGGCTCGTGATCCCTCTGGCCTTCCAGAACGGATTCACGAATTCGCCCAGGTCAGCGGGCGTATGCTGAAAGTGGTGGATGCAGCAGGCGAGGTGATTGTGGATACTGCCTCCCCGGGACTCCTGGCCCGCGATTTGGTGGCCATAGAGGTTTCCTTAGAGGACGGAAGCACCCTCCAAGTGTCCATTGGGAGCGACGAAACCAGCAGCATCTTTCGGCGCTTGCTGCGCGGTTCCCTACTGATTGGAGTTCTCGTAGCCGCCGCGGCTGTTGGCGTCGCCTATTTACTCAACCGAGCGATTACCAATCCCCTGCGCGATCTCTTGGTTATGGTCCGCCGCCTGCAGCAAAGGGAGTTTGGACGCAAAGTCCTGGTGCAGAGCACCGATGAGATCGGCCAGCTGGGCAAAGCCTTTAACGAACTCTCCGAGACGTTGGAGGACGTCTTTTTCACCATCAGTGATCGTGAAGGTACGCTGGACACTGTGCTGTCCAGTATGGATGATGGTGTTGTAGCTGTGGATATGCGGCGAGAGGTAATCTTGGCCAATAAGGCTGCGGCCGATCTCTTCCATCTTGATTCCCGGGAAATGCTGGGGAAAAACCAGTTTGAAGCAACCCGCAGCGAAGAGTTGTCTCGCTTGTTAGAAAAGACCATGGACGCCAAGGACTCCTTTACCCAGGAGATGCGCCTGCGGCCTGGCAGTGAGCGAACCATTGCGGTGACGTCCAGTCCTTTGGAGGATCAGCATGGGAAAATCCAGGGGGCAGTGGCCGTGATGCGGGATGTGACCTCACTGCGCCATCTGGAACAGATGCGTCAGGAGTTTGTAGCCAATGTCTCCCATGAACTGCGTACGCCCCTCACCTCCATCAAGGGCTTTGTGGAAACCTTAATCAACACTGATCTCGAGGACAAGCAGGTTGCAGCCCGCTTTTTGGGAATCATTGATGCGGAGACCGATCGCATGATTGCCCTCATTAACGATCTTTTGGACTTATCCCGGATTGAGAGCGGCAAACAGCCTCTGAAGCGAGATCCCGTGGATATGAAAAAGGTCTTCGACGAGACGGTGCTGCTGCTGCAAAGCAAGGCGGATGCCAAGAAGGTGTCCATTGCCAACAATATCTACAGCCCCGTTATTGTGGAAGGTGACGAAAAGCTCCTCAAACAGGTGGCCCTGAACTTGGTGGATAATGGCGTCAAGTATAATACAGAAGGCGGCCGGGTAATTATCGAGGCGGAGCAGGGTTTAGACAGCGTGGAATTTATCGTCAGTGATACCGGCCTCGGAATTGCCACAGAGCATTTGGACCGCGTCTTTGAGCGTTTTTACCGCGTGGACAAAGGGCGAGCCCGCCACATGGGGGGAACGGGCTTGGGCCTGGCCATCACCAAGCATATTATTGATAAGCACAAGGGAACCATTGCTGTGGAGAGCAGAGTGGGCAAGGGGACCAAAATACGCATCACCTTAAAGAAGATGACCTAAGACTGGATCAACATGGAGTGCTCTTTCCCAAGCTAGATTTGCTAGTTTGGGGTGGGGTACTCTTTTTTTTGACTCTTTTCCCGAAAGAGACGGTTGACGAAATGCTTTATTAGTTATATAGTTAACTACAGGGGTAACCAACCACCTAAGTTCGGAGGGAGGAGATGACGTGATCCTAGACTTCGACAGCGAACAGCCTATCTACATTCAACTGGCGGAAGCGATAGAAGACGATATCCTAAAGGGAATCATGGAAGAAGACAGCCAGATTCCTTCCACGACCGATATGTCTGTGGCCTTGAAGATCAATCCGGCCACAGCCAGGAAGGGAGTTAATCTGTTGGTGGATGAAGGGATCCTGTACAAAAAGAGAGGTGTTGGCATGTTTGTTACTGTTGGCGCCAGGCGAAAAGTGATGCTGAAGAGGAAAGCCAGGTTCTACGAGTCGTTTGTTGTCACGCTTCTGGATGAAGCTGAAAAACTAGACATTTCCCACCAGGAATTGGTGGAAATGATTGAAAGGGGCTTACCTGATGAGTAGGATTGAGATCAAAGGGCTCACCAAAATCTATGGAGACACAGTAGCCCTGGACAACGTAGATCTAAGCTTAGAAGGGGAGACGATCTATGGTCTTCTGGGGAGAAACGGAGCGGGGAAGACGACCCTGCTTAACCTGCTGACTGGAAAGACGCACCCCACCACAGGCCGGGTCACAATCGACGGTGAGCCCGTTTGGGAAAATGACAGTGCTTTAGGGAACGTCTTCTATATGACCGAGCCCAACCTCTACCCCCAATCTCTTCGGGTGCGGGATGTGCTCAAGTGGACGGCGGAGTTTTACCCTGACTTTGATGTCAATTATGCCGACGAGTTGGCTCAGCGCTTTGGACTCAACACCAAAAAGAAGGTGAAGGAACTCTCCACGGGTTACGCTTCCATCTTTAAGGCGATCCTGGCTTTGGCCAGCGGTGCGAAGATCCTGCTTTTTGATGAGCCCATCTTGGGTATGGACGCCAACCACCGGGAGCTCCTGTACAAAGAGATTCTAGCCCACTATAGTGAAAAACCCAAGACCATCGTCCTTTCCACGCATCTGATCGATGAGATTGCCGATCTCCTGGAAGAGGTAATCATCATCAAGAAAGGACAGGTGATCCTCAAGCAGACTGTGGAAGACCTCTTGGCTTCAGCCCACACGGTTTCTGGTGAGGCTTCCAAGGTGGACAGTTACATCCAGGGTAGGAAATGCATTGCCTGGGAGCAGCTGCATAATTTCAAGTCCGCTGTCATATTTGGAAGTGACCAGGACCGAACGTTGGCCAAATCACTCGATCTCGAAGTACATCAGCCTGAGCTCCAGAAGCTCTTTATCGGGCTGACGAATTCCTAAGGAAGGGGAGTATCATGCATCGTATCCATTCTGTTGCGAAGTATCAAATCGCAGATAATCGAAACGGCGTACTGGTCTACTATGCTGTCCTGATAGGCCTGGCCTTGATCATGGTCGCCACACCAAATTGGAATTCAACGGGCACTACCAGCCTGAGCGGCGTCTCGAGTATGATCTTCATCTTTGTGCTTGGTCTAAACTGCTTCCGGTCAAGTTTCCTGTTTTGTCAGGCCAACAATATCTCTCGCCGCAGCTTCTATTTCGCCACCATTTTGTCCCTTCTGGTGCTGGCGGTCATCCTCAGTCTGTGCGATCTTGTGCTCGATGCCGTGTTGGGCAGATACCCGTTTTATGAAGGCTTCTTTGAGCAGATCTACCCGGCCTCCGGGTTCGCTAAGATCCTATGGACGACTGCACTTTTCACCTTTTCTGCCAGCCTGGGCTGGATGATCACCATGATCTATTACCGGGCCAATCCATGGGTAAAAGTGCTCGTTTCCATATCCCCCATTGTCGTCATTACACTTGCTGGTTATCTTCATCAACGCACGGACGGGGTCTTTGGTTATGCCCTCTTCGTTCTGCTGGGCAAGGCTCTGGGTTTCTCTGCGCAGGGACCAAATCCGTATCCTGCTATGGCCACATTTGTACTGGCGTCAATGGCGATCTGGGCTGTCAATTACTTGTTAATGCGTAAGACTCCGGTTAGACCCTATTAGAGGAGAGAATGCCATGGAAAAAGCGGTGGAAGTCCACGGTTTAGTGAAGTCCTATGGTCAGGTGCAGGCGGTGCGGGGGATCGACTTCTATGTGGAAAAAGGTAAGATTTTTGCTTTTCTCGGACCGAATGGTGCTGGAAAGTCCACCACCATCGAAATCCTGTCCACTGCACTGCAGGCGGATCAGGGGAGGGCCCTGATCAATGGTTATACCTTAGGTCAAGAGGATGAGAAAATACGGTCCACGATTGGTGTTGTTTTTCAAGGGCACCATCTGGATGATTTGCTGACGGTGAAAGAAAACCTGCTAACCAGGGGGAGTTTCTATGGTCTAAGGGGGGCGAAGCTTGACCAAGCTGTCAGGCAGGCGGCCCGGAGCGCTCAGGTGGAGGAGTTTCTGCAGCGTCCTTATGGCAAGCTCTCCGGCGGCCAGCGCCGCAGGGCTGATATTGCCCGGGCCTTAGTGAACAAACCCCAGCTCCTCTTCTTAGATGAACCCACCACAGGTCTGGATGCCCAGACCCGCAGGCATGTCTGGGAGTCCATCAACCAGCTCAAGGAGGAGAGCGGCGTGACCATTTTCCTGACAACCCATTACATGGAGGAAGCGGCAGGTGCGGACTATGTGATCGTAATCGATCACGGCATGATCGCAGCCAAAGGAACCCCGGCAGAACTCAAGGAAGAGTATGCCCAAGATCAATTAAGGCTGTGGGCGCAAGATCAAGCGGCCCTAGCTGCCCAGATCGAAGAAATGGGCTTAGAATACCAGCAGCAGGCCGATGTGCTGACCATCGCCATAGCCTCAACCCTCGATGCCTTGCCCATTGTGGAGCGCTGCCGGGATCATATCTCCGGTTTCGAGGTACTGCAGGGGACGATGGATGACGCCTTTATTGGGATTACCGGGGAGGAGATACGGCCATGATCATCTTTGCGAGCCGCAATTTGAAACTCTTTTTTAGGGATCGCGCCGCAGTGTTTTTCTCGCTTCTGGCTGTGTTGATCATCATCGGACTCTATGTGCTCTTCTTGGGGGATATGGTAGCCGGCGATCTGACGGGAGTGCCCGGGGGGAGATTTCTCATGGACAGCTGGATTATGGCCGGTCTCTTGGCGGTCACTTCGGTAACCACAACCATGGGAGCGGTGGGAGTGGTGGTAGACGATCGATCCAAGGGCATCGCCAAGGATTTCCATGCCTCACCCTTAAAACGTACCACTTTGGTTGGCGGCTACTTGCTTAGCACCATGGCGATAGGTGTGATCATGAGTATCGTCGGCCTCATTTTGGCGGAGCTCTATATCCTGGCGGGGGGAGGCGAGCTCTTGCCCTTGGGCAATTTGCTGAAAGTCTTGGGGTTAATTTTTCTTTCCACCATGGCCAGCGGGTCTTTGGTCTTTTTCCTGGCATCCTTTTTTAAGACGCAGAACGCCTACGGGGTGGCCAGTACCGTGGTGAATACCCTGATTGGTTTTCTGATGGGCATCTATGTGCCCATCGGCGTGCTGCCAAGTGCCGTGCAAACTGCAATTCGGCTCTTTCCCATCTCCCATGCGGCCGTCCTGTTCAGGCAGGTACTAATGGATGTTCCTTTGGATCGTTCCTTTGCAGAGGCGCCTCCGGCGATGGTCACGAACTTCAAAGCCAGTCTTGGCATCGTTTTCCAGTTCGGAGACAGCGCCTTGAGCACCGCCGGGAGCCTTTTGGTCCTTGTGGTCACCACAGTGATCTTTTTTGCCCTGGGAGTATGGAGAATGCTCTTGCCGGAAAAGAAGTAACGGAAAATCTTTGCGGAAGGGGGACGCCCGAAAGGGAGATCCCCCTTTTTTTATTGGGCTTTCGAACAATCTTCCTCTATTCTTAAAATATTTTTTGCATTAGAAGGGACATGGGGGATTCTTGTGTAATTAGATCATATAGAAATCGGTTTCCACTAGGGAGGGCGGAACATGCCGGAGGCTTTAGAGTCGCTGCAGCAAATCTATCAAGACTATTTTCTCCTGGGTGCCGCCGTTTCCAGCAAGACCCTTTGCACCTCTGAGGAGCTGATCCTAAAGCATTTTGGCAGTATTACGGCGGAAAACGCCATGAAATTCGGGAGAATCCATCCCGCATCCGACCGTTATGACTTCCGCGAAGCCGATGCCATCGTGGACTTTGCCCGGACCCATGGCAAGCAGATCCGCGGGCATACACTGGTGTGGCACAACCAGGTGCCGGACTGGGTGTTCTTAGACGATGACGGCTGCCCGGTTTCCCGGGGAGAGCTTTTGGAGCGGATGCAGTCCCATATTTACACCGTCATGGGCCGTTACAGGGGCCACATCGATGCCTGGGATGTGGTGAATGAAGCCATTGAAGATCGGGGCAGCAGCTATTTGCGCCAATCCAAATGGCTCCAGATTATTGGACCGGACTATGTTGCTAGAGCCTTTGAGTTTGCCCACGCAGCGGATCCCGAGGCAGTGCTGCTTTACAATGATTATAACGAGACGAATTCAGTGAAGCGCCAAAAGATGATCCACCTTGTCCAGGAGCTGCAGGATCAAGGTGTCCCCATTCACGGAATAGGATTACAGGCCCATTGGAGTATCTACCATCCGTCCATGGATTCCATCCGAGCTGCACTTGATGACTATCTGCTCCTGGGCTTACCCATTCACTTCACAGAACTGGATCTCTCGATGTTCAGGTTCGAGGATCCCTCGCGAGACTGCACTTGGCCCACCAGGGAAATGCTGGAGAGGCAGGCCCAGGTTTATGGGGAGATCTTCGCTCTCTTGCGGGACTATCACCAGCACATTGCTTCCGTGACCTTGTGGGGCGTGGCCGATGATCATACCTGGCTTGACGATTTTCCAGTGCGGAGCAGAAAGAACTGGCCCCTGCTCTTTGACGAAGAACATAGACCCAAGGCGTCGTTTGATCGGGTCGTCGAATTTTCGAAGGGAGGCGGTAGTGACAGGTAGTGTTTTGAACGCAATGGAGAAGATTCGAGAATCTAGGAGGAGGGTGTACCAATGAGAAAGTTCAGTTACGTCTTGGTAGTCCTATTGGTGCTCGTTCTGGGTGCAGCACCAATGTTGGCGTATGTATCAGACCGGCATGACTTTGGAGAAATTGACTTCCAGGGTGCTACAGTACATTATATTGCCCATTTCAATGCTTTGGCCCGCTTTGAAGAAGGTGGAGAGTTTGCTGGCCGCCTGGAAGAGGCCAAAGCGCTGTTCAATATTGGAGATATCGTACTTGTCGAAGGTAGCTGGGACGGCGTGGGCGAGCTAGCCCTCAACAGGTACCTGGCAGGCGATTCCCAATATGATATCTGGCGTCTGCCCCACAATGCCTTTTTCCAACTGGCCAGCCGCGGCGCCATGTTCCCTGTGAGCGATATACTGCCCCCAGAGTATTTTGAGCAGCTCTCCGACATCACCAAGCTGAAGAACGAGCGCCTGCGCTATGACGGCAAGCTGCTTCACTTTTCTGTGGGCGCCCCCGATGACTGGGGTCATGCCCCATTTGTCGTGGTTAACTTAGACATGTTTGAACGGGAAAATCTCGGAAATCCCTACGAACTCTATGAGGCCGGTCTTTGGGATTGGGATCATGTGGAAGAAATCGCACGCAAGGCCACCCGGGATACCACAGGTGACGGTGTGATCGATCAATGGGGATTTGCCTTTATCGATCCCTATTTCCTGATTTTCAGCAATGGCGGCACCATCACCAGGCTCGATGAGGACGGACGGGTTGTCTTCTCCTTAGGCGAACCCGCTGCTCTAGAGGGCTTACGCAAACGGAATGAATGGGTCAATGTTGAAGGAATCTCCTATGGTGACTGGCAGATGCGGGAGTTCATCACGGGACAAACGGCCATGGGAATCTTCCCATTCTGGCAGATTATCCCGGATGATTTCGACTTCAACCATGGGGTTCTGCCTCTGCCCAAAGGCCCCCATGTTGATGACTATGTATTTGCTCCTGGTGTAGCCGATGCGATCTACCTACCCAACAATTCCGCCTATCCCTTAGGCCTGGTAGCGCTGGACAACTTCCTCTTCCCACTGGAGGAGTACTACGAAATTCGTGAACTGGAGATCTCCCATCGGGTCAGGGACTATGAGTCCTATACGATTATGCAGACAGCGTTCGAAAACCTAAATGGTGACGTCGCCTATTACCACAACTTCCTCGGTAACTGGTGGGAAGGTGAGACTCCCTACGGAGGAATCATCGCCGGTATCAACGATGGACGGCCAGTGGCCACAGTGGTGGGCGAGTTTGCACCTCCGGGGCAAGCCCTAATTGACGAGTACCTCAAGCAATAGCCAAGCTTAGAGTGGCAGCAAATCTAGAATTTGGCCCAGAGTATATGCTCTGGGCCCCCTCTAAGGAGGTTTGAACTTTGCCTACCTGCCATCGAGAGAGACAGCTTGTATACCCTGTTTTTGCCCTCATTTTCTTCTTTCTGATTCTATTTGGCGGAGCTGCCGGCGCTGTCGGGGTGCCCATCTCCAATTTCGTTGTGCCTTATACCAGTTATACCTATGACTATTGGGGTGAGGCCGTTCCTGCACCCCAGGCCTACCTGCCTTCCCATGTCATTACGGGGTCCGATCTCGGGGTGGGAGACTTCCGTGCCCCCAGTGACTTAGTGGTGGGCCCCGGCGGCGACATCTATATCGCAGATGCGGGAAACAACCGCATTTTGGTGTTTGACTCCTCTTGGCAGCTGCTGAGGATCATGGACAGTTTCATCAATCGCGGAGAAGAGGATGGTTTCGCCAGGCCCCAGGGGATTTTTGTCACGGCGGACGGTTCTTTGTATGTGGCGGACACCGGTCAGACCCGGATTATCCAGTTTGACTCCCAGGGGGAGTTGGTGCGCATTATTGGGCCCCCCCAGTCGGAGGTGGAAGGGGTCCTGCCCGCCGGCTTCGACTATCGTCCCCTCAAAGTAGGGGTGGATCTTCATGACCGCATTTATGTCATCTCTCAAGACCTTCCAGAGGGATTGATCAGCTTTAGCGAGGATGGACGATTCCGGGGCTTTCTAGGAGCGCCGAAGGTGACTCCCAATTTGGCGGATTATATCTGGTCACGGCTGGCCACCAGGGAACAGCGTGCCAGAATGCAGGTGTTCCTGCCTACAGAGTATACGAACTTCGATCTGGATCCCGATGGTTTTATTTATGCTACTACTAAAGATGAGGATCAGGACGATTCCGGTCAAAAACGGGATCGGGTCAAGATGCTCAACGCCAAAGGCGAGGACTTGCTGCGGCGCTTAGGATTTGATCCGCCCGTTGGCGATGTGCAGTATCCTGATCAGCATTCCACTGCAACAAGGCGCAGGGCTTCGCTCTTAGTGGATATTACCGTCCAGGATTTTGGTGTGTATAGTGTTTTGGACAGCAATCGCGGCCGGGTCTTCACCTATGACAACAATGGCAATTTGCTGTATATGTTCGGATCCCGGGGGACCGACTATGGTCAGATGATGCAGCCAGTGGCCCTAGACTACCAGGATTACACCATGCTGGTCTTGGATGCCCAGAAGAACGCGATCATGATCTATGAGCCTACGGACTATGCCCTCTTAATTTGGGCCGCTCTCGATGCCTACAACCGGGGAGATTATGAGCTGACCGAAGCGCTCTGGCGCAAAGTGCTGGAGTTGAATGGAAACTATGATCTGGCGTATACGGGGATTGGCCGAACCTTGGTCAGGCGGGAGCTGTATGGCGAAGCCATGCACTTTTTTAAGCTTGGCAACAACCGTGCGGAGTATTCCGACGCCTTCAATCTATACCGCCGAGGCGTCATCTATGAGCAGTTCTCTAAAGCATTCTTTGTGCTCTTAGCCCTGGGTTTGGCCATCGTTCTCGGCCGGAAGCTGAGGGGCAGAAAAAACTCTTCGGCCATGGTGCAGAGCGCAGCGGCCACGACCTCGGGCGAGGGCTTGATCCGCCAAACCCTCAGAAGCCTAAAGTACGGGTTTTATTGCCTCTTCCATCCAGGTGAAGGTTTTTATCAGCTCAAGTACGGACGTAGGGGAACGGTTGCCGCGGCCACAGTCATTTTGGGCCTTGTGGTGGCTGCCATCGTCTTTTCCAGGCAGTACACCGGCTTTATCTTCAACACCCTGGACCTAACCAGACTGAGCCTGCCTTTGGAAATCGCCAGTGTGGTGGTGCCGTTTCTGCTCTGGTCCGCCGTGAACTGGGCCTTGACCACCTTGATGGAGGGTAAGGGGAGTTTCCGGGACATTTACATTGCCTCCGCCTTCGCCCTCATTCCCCTCGTCTTGTTTATCTTCCCCTTAACGATTTTGAGCAACTATATTACGGCGGAAGAAGGCACTTTTTATCACGTTTCCCTGGCAGTAGGTGTGCTCTGGACCGCGGTTCTAGTTGTATTTGGTGCGGTCATGACCACCCATGAGTATGACTTTGCCAAGACCATCTGGACCTGTCTCTTGACCATTTTTGGCATGGCCTTTGCTATGTTTTTGGGCTTTCTCTTTATCAATTTGTCGGAACAGGTCTTTAACTTCATCAATGACATCGTTGTAGAGTTAATGTACCGAACCTAGCCTTGTTTGATCTGGAAAGGGGCTGAGAATGGTGAGGATCAAAGCAGCCGTGTTTGCCCTAATGCTCATGTCCATAACAGCAGTCATTCTGACCTGCGCAGCCGGGTCTTTGGCCCATGTCCTGCCTGGTTTCAGCATGGCGGCTGAAAACGAGTATCTCCAGCTCTACCTGAATGAAGAGTTGGTGGAATTTGCTGTGGTGGACAAAGCCAGCGGCGATATCTGGTTTTCTAATCCGCCGGATCGTCAAGAGAAAGAGACAGTGGTCGGCGGAACCAATAAACTAAGGCTCAACTCCCAGCTGACATTGACCTACTATGTGTCCAATCAGCAAAGACAAATGGACAGCTATAACGACAGCGTTCTCATTGGGCAGTACGAGATCCGTCCCATTCCCAACGGGTTCAGGGTGAACTACGATATTGGTAAGAAATGGCTGGATACAGATTATATGCCTCTGATCATTACAGAGGAGCGTTTTAATGCACTCTTAGATCGGATGGAGAGTGAAGCGGATCAGAAGTTTCTGCGTAAACAGTATGCCCTCTTCACCCTGGAAGAGGGTTTTCAGGACACGGATGAGTTTAGCATCTTGGGAGTCGATCTCCCGTCCCTCTTGGGCGACTACGGTTTTAAGGTTGGCGAGAGTTTCCGGGCCAATGATAAGCGCCGTTTGCTCCAGGAATACTTGGTTCTGTTACGTGATGGACAGGGCTATGACGCCTTGGGCCAGGTAACCCAGGAGGATATTTCCCCTGCATTCGGAACCCCGACTCTGATGTTTCGCTGGAACGTCATGCAATGGGACAGGGAGCGGGTGATGCAGATGTTCAAAGAGTATGGCTACACCCCCGAGGACGTGGCCCATGATCACCTCATGTATGGCGCCACTCCACCCTATCCCAATCTTCGCAACTTCCAGGTTTCTGTGGAGTACACCATCGACGGGCCCAGCCTCGTAGCTCGCATCCCGGGGGAGAGTGTTGTCTGGCCGGAAAAAGTTTACGATCCAGTTGAAGACGATAATGTCAGTTATCCTCTCACCCAGATCAGTCTACTCAGCTACTTTGGTGCCTCAGATCGGGATGCAGAAGGCTATATCCTGCTTCCGGACGGGTCTGGCGCCTTAGTGTACGCCAACAATGGCAAGGCCAATGTTACGCCCTATACACGCTCGGTTTACGGACGGGACTTGGCAGCGGGCCCCATTGCCGAATACTCGTCTTCCCTTAAAGATCAGATCTACTTGCCCGTCTTCGGTCTGAAGGATGGTGACAAGGCCTTTTTTGCCATCATCGAGGAAGGCGATGCCATGGCCAGCGTCCAGGCCACTGTGTCTGGGATGCGCGACTCCTTCAACAAGGCCTGGTGCAGCTTTGACTTTATTCCCCAGGCCAGAGTGTATATGGAATCAGAAGGAGCCCTAATTCACTTGCGGACCTTGTCTTTGAACATGTATCAATCCCGTCCCTATCGAGGGGATATGACTGTCCGTTATCACTTTCTAAGTGGGGATGATGCCGATTACGCCGCCATGGCCCGCCTTTACCGGGACTACCTTGTGGAGCGATATCAACTAAAAAGGGTGGAGGCCGCGGGTGATTTACCCATGATTCTGGAGATTGTGGGCAGCATTGACGTGACCAAGCCTGTCTGGGGTATCCCGGCCAATGTTGTGGTGCCCTTGACAACGTATGCCCAGGCCGAGGCAATTCTCAGCGATATGCTGGAAAAAGGTGTCTCTTCCATCGCCGTCCGCTATCTCGGATGGCTCAAGGGAGGCATCAACCACGTCTATCCCACCAAGGTCGAGTTGGAGAGAACGGTGGGAAGCGGTGCAGAGTTGCAGTCCCTGACCCAATTCATCCAGGACAACGCCCTGGAGCTCTTCCCTGATGTGAGTTTCACCGAGATGCGCCGCAATCGAGTCTTCGATCGCTTTCTTGGCTTCCTGCATTCATCTCGTTTCCTCAATCGCAGACAGGCGCATCTCAATGTTCATAATATTGCCACCTACCAGCCCATTGAACAAAGAAGGATTCCCTTGATCTCCCCTGCGCAGTATGGAGCGTTGCTGCAAAGCTTTATGGATGACTACGAGAACTGGGGCATCAAGGGTCTCTCCGCAGGCAGCTTTGGGTATCAGCTTTTCAGTGACTTTCGGGTCAATCCTGCGGATCTTGTCGATCGGCAGCAGGCCCAGAGCATCATGGCCAAGCAGGCCAAGTCCGTGGCCGGCAGGGGTACAGAGCTGATGATGGAGCGGGCCAATGCCTATCTCTTCCCTTACATCAAGTATATTGTGGATGCACCCATGTACGCCCATGGTACGGAAATCATCGATGGCAGCGTGCCCTTCTACCAGATGGTGATCAGTGGATACCTGGGCTATGGGGGTCGTGCCGCCAACTTGGCGGATCAGGCGTCCCGGCCGTATCTTTTGAAAATGCTGGAAACAGGGGCCCTGCCACTTTTCACAGTGGCCGCCGCATCCACTGCAGAGGTCAAGCACACGAATTTCGATTATCTCTATTCTTTGACCTATGATCACTTGAGCAATGACATTTTGCAGCTCTATCAGGAGGCTAAGGAGGTTCTGGCCGGTTTATGGCATTTGCCCATCGTTGATCACGATTGTCTGAGTCCCAATGTGTTTATCACGGAATATGAGGATGGAACTGCCATTATTGTCAATTACAACCGGGAAGACGTAGAAGTGCTGGATCGGATCATTCCAGCGGAAGACTATCTGGTCATCAAATCGCAGAGCAGGTGGTGAGCGTTATGGCGAAAAAGCGGATGTTTCTGAGTTTTAGACAGCGGCAGCTCCTGGGGGGAATTCTGTTCACCCTGCCCTTTGTCGTGGGCTTTCTGCTCTTCTTCTTACGTCCCTTGATTCAAGCCGTACAGTTTAGCTTCAGTGAGTTGGTGCTAACGAGTACCACCTATGAGCTGGATCCCCGGGGCTGGTCCAACTACCTCTACGCCCTGCAGCGGCATCCCGAGTTTTCCCGCAAGTTCACCGAGGTCCTAACGGACCTGGCCACTAGGCTGCCGATGATAATTGCCTTTAGTTTCTTCGCGGCCAATATCATCAACCAAGACTTCAAAGGGAGAACTCTGGTGCGCGTCTTGTTCTTCCTCCCGGTCATAATGGGTGCGGGGGTGATTATGAAGCTAGAAATCGATGATTACTCCTTGATCATGCTGGAGCATGCCAGGGAGGGTGCCCGCTTTGGGGGGGCAGCTTTGCGCAGCATCTTTGAAAACTCCAGTATTCCAGAGGGAATGATGGAATATGTGGTGGGCGCGGCGGAAAGCTTACCCACGGTCATTCGGGCTTCAGGCGTGCAAATCTTGATCTTCCTAGCGGGACTGCAGTCTATTCCCAGGGATGTCTACGAGGCTGCCAGTGTGGAAGGGGCCACAGCCTGGGAGCGATTTTGGCTGATTACCTTCCCCATGTTAACGCCCTTGATCTTGACCAATGTAGTCTACACCGTTATTGACAGCTTTACTGTCATGAACAACGAACTTGTCCTGCTGATCCGCACCACGATGCTGGAAGGGGCGGGCTATGGTGTGGGCATGGCCATGGCCATGATTTACTTCACCGCCATCGCCATCGTGCTTGCCTTGGTTTTTGCCATACTATCGAAACGGGTCTTCTACCATGTCTAAGAAAGGAGGCAGCGTCCATGACTCCGGCCAAGAAAGATAAGCTCAAGCGCGGTTTGGTAAGCTTTTTGCGTGCCGTGATGTTGATTGGCATTTGCTATGTCATTGTGCTGCCCTTAGTCCATCGCCTGTCCACAGCTTTGATGCCCATTGAAGATATGTACGACCAGTCTGTACGCTGGATTCCCAGAAGCCCCACCCTGCGCAACTTCCGCTTAGTCTGGGTACACATGAAGTATGTTGATGCTTTCTGGAACTCCCTGAAACTTGCTTCTTTTACCAGCGTGCTGCAGGTAGGGGCATGTACGATGGTTGGCTACGGGCTAGCCCGCTTTAAATTTCCGGGAAGCAATGCGGTCTTCGCCATGGCCATCCTGACCCTGATGGTTCCACCGCAGCTGATTATGGTGCCTATGTATCTGAATTTCCGTTTCTTTGACCTCTTTGGCCTGCTTGGGGAAGGCTCTTTGAACCTGGTGGGAACCTACTGGCCCTTTGCCCTCACAAGTCTTACGGGCACAGGATTTCGCAATGGACTCTATATCTTTATTATGCGCCAGTTCTTTCGGGGCTTGCCCCGGGAACTGGAAGAAGCCGCTTACATTGATGGTGCAGGTCTTTTCACCACATTTTTCCGAGTGATGCTGCCAGGGAGTATACCGGGTCTGGTGGTGACATTTCTCTTCTCCTTTGTCTGGCAATGGAACGATTACCTCTATGTGACGAATTTCATGGCCGGGAAGAACTTTTTGCCCCAAGCCTTAGAAGGGGCGGCCAGAAATGTGCAAATTGCCATTGATGAGGCCAGCGCCCTGGCCTCTACCAGCGGATTTTTGGACGATCATTTCTACTCTTTGATCAACAATGCAGGAATGCTCCTGGTGATTTTACCTCTCCTGATTCTCTACATTTTGCTGCAGCGTTACTTTGTGGAAAGTATTGAGAGAACAGGAATTATTGGTTAGTTGGGGGAGATGGAACATGCTAGGATATAAGAGGAAGCCCCTTGGACGATGGGGCCTGGTTCTGGGACTTGTGGTACTGCTGTTTTCGGCTAACGCAGGGGCCATGCAGCCGCCCTCGCTGCACGAAGCCTATGCTGATCAGTTTTTGATCGGATTTGCGGCGCGGGCTGCCTATTACATGGATGATTTCATTAACTTGACGCACTTTAATGCGGTTACCGCAGAGAATGCCATGAAATGGGAGTCTCTGCAGCCCTATCCTGGCACCTTCGACTTTTATGCCGCGGACAACTTGGTGGACTATGCAGAAAAACATGGTCTGGCTGTGCACGGCCACACCCTAATCTGGCATTCCCAAACGCCCGATTGGGTTTTCCTCGATGCAAACGGCCAGGAGCTTTCCCGCGAGGCCCTAATCGAGCGTATGCGGGAACACATTCACACCGTGGTGGGGCGTTACAAAGGTCGCATCGCCAGTTGGGATGTGGTCAACGAAGCGGTGGAACAAGATCCGAGGACCCAAGGCTGGGGGCTGAGGGACAGCAAGTGGCGGCAGATCATTGGCGATGATTACATTGAATTGGCCTTCCGCTTTGCCCATGAGGCGGATCCCACGGCGCGTCTTTTGTACAATGACTATAGCGCCACCGATCCAGGGAAGCGTGATGCCATTTACCAACTCGTCCAGGGCCTTCTGGCTAAGGGGGCGCCCATTGATGGTATCGGGATGCAGGGGCACTGGGACTTGAGTTATCCGAGTACGGCGGCGGTGCGTGCGGCCATTGAGAAATATGCCTCCCTTGGGGTGAGCGTGAGTATCACCGAAATGGACGTAAGTGTCTATAGCTGGAACGATCGCAGCAATCGCTATGCCAGTGGTTTACCTGATTCCGTCGCGGCCCAACAGGCTGCAGCCTACGCCGCCTATTTTCAGGTATTCCAGGAGTACAGCGACGTGATCGAGCGAGTCACTTTTTGGGGGGTCCGTGATAACTATAGCTGGAAAAATAACTATCCGGTGCAGGGCAGAGCTGATTATCCCTTGCTTTTTGACTCTCAGGGAAATCCAAAACCAGCCTTCTGGGCTGTCCTTGATCCCAGCAACCCAGATGGCCCGCCCGCCCCGGAGACAGAGGAGATAGCCTTTGAGAATGTGATTTTAGGTAAACCCGTCTGGGCCAGTCATGAGAGTGAACGGGCGGCGCGTGCAACTGACGAAGTGGATCTTACCAGCTGGAGCGTGAATGCAGAGCCTCCCTACTGGCTTGCGGTGGACCTAGGTGGAGAGTATGTCCTGGAGCGGTGGATTGTGAAACACGAAGGGGCCGGTCCCAACGCTCTCTTCGGAGCCGCGGGAGAGCGCTTTAACACCGCAGCCTACTCCCTCCAAGTGAGCGAGGACGGGGAGACGTGGGCCGATCTGGATCAGGTGCGGGACAACACCGAAAGCATTACCGATCGTTCCTTTGAACCCACTAAGGCCCGCTACGTACGCTTATTGATCACAGAGCCCAATTCGGTTCCTGGCAACAACCAGCTCAGAGTGCATGAGTTCCAGGTGCTGGGAGTGGAAAGCGGCGAGGAGGATCTAGTTTCGGAACCCTATGCCCGCCGAGAGTCCTATCAGGACTATCTCCAGAGGTACAGCGGAGCTCCCAGGCCGGATCTGGATCTGGTGATCCCAGCGGTAGCATATTCCAAAACCAATATGGATCTGGAAGTCCTAACGGATGTCCATGGATACCCCGGTGAGGTTCTTTGGACCGATGAACAGGGCTATGTGGAGTGGACGGTTCGGGTACCCCAGGCCGGGCTGTACCATATTGAACTGGAGTACTATCCAGCCCCGGGGCGAGGCACCTCCATCGAGCGGGAGATTCGCATCAATGGAGAGAGACTTTTTTCCGGTGCCGAACTGCTGCTCTTTCATCGCATCTTTGGTGACGCCACCCCTTTCTTAAAGGATCAGGCAGGAAATGAGATTCGTCCCAGGCAGATGGAAAAACCCATGTGGAGAAGGGTCTATTTATCGGACTCCCTGGGTTATGTGATGCAGCCCTACCAGTTTTATCTGAAGGAAGGGGAAAACACCGTGCGGCTCCTTTCCACATCGGAGCCCATGATCCTAAGCCAGCTGCGGGTGACCCAGGCTGAGGCGCCCAGGCCCTATCAGGAAGTGCTGCAAGAGCAGATCCGTCTGGGACGGGAGCCCACCACGGGGCATTTCCTGATCGTGCAGGGGGAGGATGCGGCGTATCGCTCCAGTCCCTCCCTTTTCCCAGTCTTCGATCAAGGCGATCCCACCACCGAACCGTATCATCCCGCAGAAATTCGTCTTAATTCCATTGGTGGGCACCGCTGGCAGGTTCT
Organism: Bacillota bacterium; assembly: GCA_012838305.1. Classification (GTDB taxonomy): domain Bacteria; phylum Bacillota; class Limnochordia; order Darwinibacteriales; family Darwinibacteriaceae; genus UBA5420. The sequence continues at coordinate 51,352 of DUPN01000118.1, forward strand.
AGGCGACTGGGTAGCGTGGGAAGTGGAGATTCCTGAGGACGGTTTCTATCAGATTTCCATCAAGGGCAAGCAAAACATAAGTCGGGGAATCTTCAGCAATCGCAAAGTTACCATCGATGGCCAGGTTCCCTATGCTGAGGTCGGGGCGGTCAAGTTTTATCATTCCAATCGATACCAGCTCAAGCAGTTAGGCTTGGATCATCAGGATGAACCATTTCTGTTTTATTTCACCAAGGGAACCCATGAGATTCGGATGGAGGCGGTTTTGGGGGACCTGGCCAACTTAGTGCGTCTCAGTGAAGAAACCCTCTATGAACTGAATACCATTTACCGCAGTATTATCATGATTACCTCGTCTACACCGGATCCTATGCGCAGTTATCAATTGGAAAGACGCGTCCCTGATTTGCTGGATCGCATCAGCGCACAGAGTGAGGTTCTCAAGGGGATGGCCCGGGAATTCGAGCAAATTACAGGGCAAAGGGGAGGCCATACCGCCACCTTGACCGATCTGGCCCGCATGCTGGATCGCATGGTCTATCGTCCCGACTCTATTCCCAATCTGCTGCGGGAGTTCCGCGACGGCATTGGTAATCTGGGAACCTGGGTTATGAACACCCGCAATCAGCCTTTGCAGGTGGACTATATGATCATCTCCTCTCCCGGGGAGAAAATGCCCAGGGTGACTCCGACGTTCTTTCAAGTGATGCTCCATGAGATTCGTGCCTTTATTGCTTCTTTTACCCATGATTATACCGGGGTTTTAGATATTACGGAGGGAGCAGACCGAGCGAGGGCGGACAAAAAGGACGGACTGAAGGTCTGGATCGGCCTGGGACGAGACCAGGCGCAGGTCCTCAAGCAGATGATCGAAGATACGTTCACACCCGAGACTGGTATCCGGGTCAATTTGGAACTGGTGAATGATATGCAAAGACTCCTAGTTCCGACCACCATTGCCGGTACCCAGCCCGATGTGGCCATTGGGGCTGCCAGTATGGACCTGGCTTTTCGCGGGGCTGTGGTTGATCTCAGCGAGTTTCCCGATTTCGAGGAAGTGAGTGGCCGGTTTATGAAGTCGGCTTTACTGCCTTTCCGATTCAGGGACCAAACCTTTGCCCTTCCTGAGATGCAGAGTTTCCCGATGTTGTTTTATCGCAAGGATGTCCTGGCAGACTTGGGGTTGGAGGTTCCCCAAACCTGGGAGGATGTCTATCGGATCTTGCCGGATCTGCAGAATCATCACCTGGAATTTGGCCTCTGGCCCAGCTATTACACGTTTTTGCAGTTTCTCTACCAAAAGGGTGTGGCGATTTTCAAGGAAGATGCGATCTTGGCCAATCTAGAGTCCGAGGCCGCCATTGCCACCTTTGAAGAGATGACCAATCTCTATACCCAATCAGGACTGCCCCTGGAATACAACTTTGTCAATCGCTTTCGCATGGGCGAGATGCCCCTGGCCATTGCCAACTACGGGGACTTTAACACCCTCACTGTCTTTGCACCCGAATTGCGCGGTGAGTGGGGGATGGTGCCCATTCCCGGGATTAGGCAAGAGGATGGCACCATCAATCGCACCGTTCCAGTGGCCCAAGATTTGCTGGCCGGCGCCAACATGCTGGCCATGGCCCAGGGCGGTGCCGGGGGGCCCGCCATTGTGATCCCCCAAGGAACCACAGGTTCCATCATCATGTCGAAATCGGACAGACAGGAGGAAGCGTGGGAATTCCTTAAATGGTGGACGTCAACGGAGACGCAAGTGCGTTTTGGCCGAGAAATGGAAGCTCTCTTAGGAGCGGCCGCCCGCTATGCCACAGCCAATGTAGAGGCCCTGCAGCAGCTGCCTTGGCGCGTGGAGGAGCGCAACAATCTCAATGAGCAATGGGCCTGGGTGGAAGGTATCCCTCCCGTTGTTGGAGGATACTATATTACCCGCCAGTTTGACTGGCTGTTCCGGGCTGTGGTGCTCCAGAATGAGCCCGTAAGGGAATCTGTCTTTAACTACAGTCGGGAGATCAATCGGGAGTTAACCCGCAAACGGCTGGAGTTTGGTTTTGAAACCGACATCGAACAGCTGGATCCCAAACTGAAGGAACTCTACTGGGATCTGTATACCCATGTGTACAGACTGGATTGGGATCCTCCCGCAAGTGAGAGAAGCTTCGCGGAACTGCTGGAACGCTCGGGCATCACCATACCAGGAGAGGGGGACATGCCATGAGTTATGAACTATCTTCAAACAAGGGATCCTTAAGGACTGTACGAACTGCGGGCCGTATGCGGCAGATTTGGAGCCAGATCAGGGCCAATGCCATTTCCTACCTGTTTGTTGCTCCTTTTCTCCTTGTGTTTTCGGTCTTTGTGGTCTTACCCATTCTGCTGTCCGTCATTTTGAGTTTCACCTATTTCAACATGGTTCAGCCGCCAAGTTGGGTGGGTTTTCAGAATTACCTCACGCTGTTTTTGGAGGACGAAGTCTTCTTAATTGCGGTGAAGAACACCTTTCTCTTCGCCGCGATTACCGGGCCTTTGAGCTATGTGATGTGCTTTGTCTTCGCTTGGCTGATCAATGAACTCCATCCGAAACTGCGGACGATTCTGACACTCTTGTTTTATGCCCCCAGCATCTCAGCGAATGCCTACCTCATTTGGACCGTGATGTTTAGCGGCGATGCCTATGGTTATGTGAACGGGCTTCTGCTGTACTGGGGGGTGCTCGATAAGCCCGTCCTCTGGCTTCAGGATCCCACCTGGATGATGGGTATCGTCATTTTAGTTGTCCTTTGGATGAGTCTGGGTGTGAGCTTTTTGACCTTTATTGCCGGGCTCCAGGGTATTGATCTGATGTACTATGAAGCGGGAGCCATTGACGGCGTGGGAAACAGATGGCAGGAGCTGTGGTTTATTACTCTGCCTTTGATGAAGAACCACCTGATGTTTGGTGCCATCATCAGCATCACCAATTCCTTTGCCGCGGCCGGTCAGCTCCAGGCCCTCACGGGCAACACTCCAACGGATTGGGCCACCTGGACGATCATGCAGCATCTCAATGACTATGGATATGTCCGTTACGAAATGGGCTACGCTTCGGCCATGGCTGTCCTACTCTTTTTGACCATGGTGGGAGTCCAACGGCTCGCGCAGCGGTTGTTAGCCAAGATAGGATAGGGGAGTGAAGAGAATGAAACTGCGCATCAGTAACCGAAGGTTGGCGAGATCGGTGGGGGGAGACATCTTTATCTTCATGATCATCTTTGCCATGGCCGCCTTTATGGCTCTGCCCCTGGTGTATACGATCAGCCAAGCGCTGAAGCCCCTGAATGAGATTTTCCTTTTCCCGCCCCAGTTCTTTCCGAGGCATCCTACCCTCGACAACTTCAGCGACCTGTTCTTGCTGATGGCCCAGAGCTGGGTACCCATCACCCGTTATTTGTTCAATTCCTTGGTGATCGTGATTTTGGGCACCGCTGGAAATGTACTCCTGGGGTCCCTGTGTGCCTACGCCTTGGCCAAGCACGATTTCCCAGGGAAGGGCATCATCAACTCCGCCATTTTGTTATCCCTCATGTTTGCCGGTGCGGTTTTGCTGATTCCCCATTACCTGACCATGGCCTATCTCAACTGGATTGACAGTCTGGCATCCATCATTGTGCCCGCCTGGGGCGCAACCCTAGGGGTGTTTTTGATGCGCAACTTCATCGACCACATGGTGCACGACTCCCTCTTGGAAGCATCCAGGATTGACGGAGCAAGCGAATTTAAGATTTGGTGGACGGTGGTGATGCCCATTGTCAAGCCGGCCTGGCTCACCTTGACAATTCTAAGCTTCCAGTCACTGTGGGGCGATGCAGGAGGTCAATCCACCCTCTTTATCTATCGGGAGGAGCTCAAGCCTTTGCCCTATGCTCTGAGCCAAATTATCGGCGGCGGCGTGGGTAGGGCTGGCGTAGCAGCCGCTGTTACTGTTATACTAATGGCAGTACCGATCACGGTTTTTATCATTAATCAATCTCAAATTGTCCAGACCATGGGCACATCTGGCATTACAGGCGAGTAAGCGAGGTAAACAAATTGATCACGATTGCGGACATTGCGAAAAAAGCGAAAGTATCGAAATCGACGGTTTCCAAAGTAATGAACAATTACCCTGGAGTCAGCCCAGAGACACGGGCCCGTGTACGCAGGGTGATGCGGGAATGTAATTACTTTCCGAATACTACGGCCCGATGCTTAATTACGCAGCGCTCTAAGCTGATTGGCTTGTTTTTGGCCAGTCAACTTAATGATCCGTTTTTTCGCGAAGTGATCGATGGTATTGAGAAAACCCTCGGTCCCCAGGGCTATGACATTCTCTATCTCTATACTCCGGCCCATCATCCCAATGGACAACCCATCGGCTATGTGGAAAAAGTGAAAACTCGCCATGTCGATGGTGTCATTTTCTTAGGTTTTCTCAAAGAGGACGTTTCGCAGTTTGACAGTATCCTAGAATCGGACATACCAACAGTCTTCGTCGACGTGGATCTCGTTGGCCCCAACGCCTCCTATGTGATCTCCGATAACTTCCGATCGGGTTTTCTAGCAGCAGATTACTTGCTTGAGCTGGGGCATAGAAAGATTGGTCTCATCGATGGCCTGCCCATCTCTGCCCCTGCTGAAGACCGTCTGAAGGGTTTCAGGGCGGCCCTGTCCGATGCTGGAGTAAAGTACAATCCCGCCTGGTTGTTCCGGGGCGAATACGTTGAAGAAGAGGGGTACCAAGCGATGGAGGCCATCTTGCAGATGGACGATCAACCCACCGCCCTTGTGGTCCAGGACAGCATGGCGGTTGGGGCCATCGAAGCCTTGAACAGGCGCGGGAAGAGCGTTCCTGAGGATCTGTCCATCGTGGGGCTGGACGACATGGAATTCTGCCGATTCTGCGGTCTCACAACCGTTCGGCAGCAGAAACAGGCCATGGGGGAGGCTGCTTCGGAGCTGCTGCTGCAAATCATCAACGAGGAACCCTTTGCGCCCCGTACCATCGAGACAACCCTCATTCAGCGCAGCAGCTGCCAAAGAATGGAAAACGAAAACGGGGGTCAGACCCTGTGACCGGGTAGTCACGGGGTCTGACCCCGTTAGAGGAGGCAAGGAGTAAATGACAAACGTGTTTTCTGGTTTAAACGGTAAGACCAAGCCAGCTGGATTTCGCTGGATGAATGAACCACGGGAGTGGTCTTTCACAGAAGAAGGATTGGTTGTACAGGCTGAGCCGCAAACCGACTTTTTCAAGGATCCTGCGGGAACTTCGGTACAGCACTCGGCCCACTTCTTGTACACGCTGTACGAAGGCGATTTTACGTTCATGACCAAAGTTGAGGTCGAGATGCTCGATGACTACGACGCAGCGGTAATGATGGTCATGGTCGATGACGATCATTGGGCGAAACTATGCTATGAGTTTACGTACAAAAAGCCGATGATTGTCAGTGTCGTCACCAAGGGAGTGTCCGACGACTGTAACTCCCTGGTCGTACCCGAGAGCGGCATTTATCTTCGAGTCACCCGCTTTGATGACTGTTTTGCTTTTCATTACTCCCATGACGGCAAGTGGTGGGAGATGGTTCGCTACTTTACTCTAGACGCCGGCGCTGCGGTGAAGGTTGGCGTAGTGGCCCAATCTCCAAAGGGAAATGGATGCACGGTCACATTCAAGGACCTGCATATTTCGCCAACGCCAATCAGAGATATTCGGTCAGGTAAATAGCTAGCGCGTGGGCCGCATCAGTTCCTCTCTGTGGGCGCAAGCGAAGCCACCATTACTCCTGGAGAGATTTACTTCCATCGTCAGCGTCAAGACGAAATATTATCGCTGTTGCACTATGCTTGACACAGTCATTTCGCCTGGATCTCTTGACAGTTCGAGTTCGTATGTGATAGACTATCATTTGTCAGCAAGGCGATTGGGAAGGGTGCTTGAGTGGCCGAAAAGAGCCGCCTGCTAAGCGGTTGAGGGCTTTGCCGCCCTCCGAGGGTTCAAATCCCTCCCCTTCCGCCATTTATATAGCGTGCGCCCGTAGCTCAGCTGGATAGAGTGTCTGACTACGAATCAGAAGGCCATAGGTTCGAATCCTGTCGGGCGCGCCATACATAAACAAGGACTGCAACGATGTTTGCGGTCTTTTTTGATGTCTCGGACTCTTTCTGTCCGCAGTAATCTTGTACCGTCAAGCCCTTCGCCATGGGGGTGTCTCTATCATGGAACATTC
>DUPN01000019.1 GCA_012838305.1 Bacillota bacterium
CCCAGTATTCGCCGATCGATGACGGATCGATTAATCTTCCCGCCGCCCAGAGTGCTAAGGACGCCGTTTGGGATGCTTTGGCCGGTTGGGATCCATCCCAAGGAGCCACGGGCTTTTTTGCACCGGCTAAAGTTCCCAATCGCAGCAGTTGGGTTTGGAAGCAGATCCCTATTGTCCAAATAGGCAATCATCTCTTCTTCAAGAGTCAGATCGACTAGCCTCAGTCTTCGATTTAGCCGCCGTTATGGCGGTCTTTTTCTGGAGCGATTGGGAAGGCGATGGAAATTTTCCATAGAATACCGTCTGTGAAGGCTGTAATCTATGCTCACGGCGTTTCTCGAGGGAGGGGTATTTGTGACCGGCTATGAAGAATCAGCCTCGCAGTCTGGCTCTGACCGGACCGTGATCAATACCATTGCAGTCAAGTCGGACGACTGCTCTACGACGATCAAGGAGTGCCCTTTGACTATCTGTTCCCAGATGCCAACTCTGCCTATTTAGAGTCCCTGGGGCGAGCACGAGAAGAGATTTTGGGGAAGAGAGCGAGTGAAGTATTCACCCGTGTGGAGCCAGATTGGCTGAGCAAGTTAGAACAGGTTGTCAAGACCAAGAGCGCGGACCCCTTTGAGATGTTTAATCAGAACCTGGGCCAGGGCAAGGCGAGGGCAAACGAATGGCATCACTTTCCGGGTGGTCCTGAACCGGCAGATAGTTGATCTGAATGCACTTGTCGAAAACGCTGCGGGGGATACTAAGACGGACTTTGCCAAGATACGGATTTTTCCACCGTCCACCATAACAGAGGGCTGGGATTAGGTCTTTTCATTGTTGAGACGATTATGGAAATACATGGCGGAACCGTTGGCGCCAGCAGTCCCGGTTCAGGTAAAGGGTCCGTGTTTCAAATGCGGATCCCCGCAGTAGCAGCCTCAAAGTGAAAGGGGGTATTCACCCATGATCCTGATCATTGACGATAACAAGGATTTGGCCAACATTTACCGCAAGTTTTTCGCCCTGGCGGGACATGAGGTCAGCGTTGCTTACGGCGGGGAGGAAGGCATCGCCAAGGCCAAGGAGCAGAAGCCGGACGTGATTTTGTGTGACATAGCCATGGCTTGGCTGAATGGGTATGCCGTCGCCCAGCTCCTGTAGGAGGATCCGGAACTAAAGCAGGCCTACCCGGTTGCCATCTCGGGATACGCCAGTGATAGCTGAGTTTAGCGCTGGCCAGGGCTGCCGCAGGTTCGCTTTTACCATCTATAATGCAGTGACCACATACAATGATCGAAGGTGGCTTGTTGCATCCAGAGTGTACCCCAGAACTGAGGCCAATCCATGGGTTCTCCCAGATGCTCCTCGTTTGGGTCGCCGCTTTGGCTTCTGGAGACGGTCTGTAGAATCGTGTTGCGGGCAAAGTCTTGGTCTTCGCCATGACCGTGGCTGAGCAGCCTGCGCAATGTGGTCCAGACAGCAGGCATGGTTCTGACCTGTTCCTGCCTCTCCGCGCTCAAGTTTGGCCAGGCCTGGATCAACTGGGTTTTGAGCTCCTGTACGGTGCCTCCCTGGATCATGCTGGGGACTGCATGCCAGTCTTCTTCTAGCAGGTCTGCATAGGCTAGGAACTCGGCATAAGAGGCCGCTGCACGCTCCGTGAGGGGAATATTCCCGTCCACAAGCCGCCGATCAGCTGTGAGCATATGGACATGAATCAGGCGGACGATGGGGTCTTCTGGATCGCTGGCTTCAGCCCATTCCCACAAAGACGCTTCCAATGCCTCCTGGAGTTCGGCCAGTTCTGCCTGTTCCGGCAGGTACATTATCACCTGGA
>DUPN01000119.1 GCA_012838305.1 Bacillota bacterium
AACGTCGCAGATGTTTAAGGTCTGTTTTGGTGATCATAACTATCGCCCTCTCGGTTTTTTCACACCATCCTGCAGTGTTTGCCATGTAAGTGCACCAATTATAGCATTGGGCTGTTCCTGTGTCAAAAATGCGCAAACCCTGCAAGAAAGGACCTGCAGACCCTAGGGTACATGGACGGCAGCTGGGATCGATCTTTGACAGTGTGGGTAGAAAGCCCACAAAGAGGGTGGTGGATGTGATCAAGCGAGTTAGACTGAAAAACGGCAGGGAGCTGATCATCCGCAAAGCCGAGCCAAACGATGCTCTGGACATTCTTGCTTATATCCATCAGGTGAGTGGCGAATCGGACTATCTTACCTTTGGTCCTGGCGAGTTTGGCCTGTCCCAAGAGGAGGAAGCCAAGTTCATCGAAACGGTGGCAGCATCCGACAACCGGCTCATGATCTGTGCTTTTCTGGACGGAAGGATAGTTGGACAACTGACTTTGATCGGTGGTTTGCGACCACGTGTTCGGCATGCTGCGGCATTGGGAGTCTCTGTGCTCAAAGAATATTGGAGGCTGGGGATTGCATCGGCGCTGATAGAAAGCTCCCTTGACTGGGCTAGGGCGAGCAAGGTGATCCGCAAGGTAAATCTACGGGTACGAAGTGATCATGGCGGCGCCATTCGCTTATACCAAGGCCTGGGTTTCGCCCAGGAAGGGATAGTCACACGGGAGTTTTTCCTGAATGGGAATTTCTATGATTCCATTCAGATGGGGCTCAAGATTGACGAGTGAAGGGCGTCCTGCCGATAGGGCAACCCTGGCCTTGCCCGAACTGCAGAGAAACATCTGAAACGGAGGGTCGGTGAATGGCTGACATTATTAAAACCTACAGGCAGAGCGTTCCTGCCATGCGATTTATGGGTAAGAAGTATTCGGACGAAGACCGGGTCAACGGTGCCTTCGCGGCGCAGTGGGCTCAGTGGTTCACTAACGGATGGTTCGATCAACTCCAAAGTAGGTTCGGTTTTGAGGGACTGTATGAAGATGATGATGCTACCATAGGGCTGATGCGCTGGAAGGAAGGGGAACCGTTTGAGTATTGGATCGGCGTGTTTGCCCCTGCAGGGACTCCAGTTCCCGAGGGATTTAGCTATGTCGATTTTCCTGAAGCAGACTTAGGCGTCACCTGGATATATGGACAGGAAGCGGAGCTTTTTGGCAAGGAGCATGAGTGTGCCGAGAAGTTGAAGGAACAGGGGTATGAGATCATCTCCGATGGCGAAGGTGCATATTGGTTCTTTGAGAGGTATGTCTGTCCAAGGTTCACCACTCCGGATGAACATGGTCAGATCATCCTGGATGTCTGTCACTATATACGTAAGGCGGGGAAGTGAATACAGCCGAAAAGTGGTGTCAAAGGCAGCTCGTGATCATGACGGGCTGTTCATTGACGTAATAGAGAAAATGCGACAGTGCGTGGTTACATTGAATGTCGAGAAGGGAAGGAGACCGAATGCATTTTTGGCTCTTCATGTCCATCATGACTCTGCTTATTCCCCTATCCATGCTGGGGTTTGGACGCTATTTTTTGCGGGGCGGACCAAGGCGAATTAACTCGCTGTTTGGCTATAGAACACCCATGGCAATGAAGAACAAGGATACATGGGAGTTCGCCCATCTTTATGCGGGCAAAATCTGGGTGAGGATGGGGAGCGCTCTATTTGTGATTTCTCTTGGAGTGATGTTCCCGCTGCGGGGACAGAGTACAGAGACAATCGCCTGGTTGGGCGGGTTGTTCTGTACCGTTCAGTGTATCCCACTGCTGGCCGTGATTCCACTGACGGAAAGGGAGCTAAGGAAAGTCTTTGATCGAGATGGGAACAGGATAGCAGAATGAGGGGAGCACTGCCGTGATATTATCGGATAAGACCATTAGAGACTTATTGGATCAAGGTCAATTGGGGATCCTTCCTTTAGTGGATGATCAGATCAACCCTGCCGGACCCCGGGTGGGAAAACAGATTCAACCGGCCAGCGTCGATCTGCGACTGGGCACGCACTTTCTGAAACTCGACGAGCACAACATCGCCTATATCGACCTAGAGAACCCGGCCAAGTACATTTCCTTCGAAAAGGAGGAGATTATCTTGCCGCCCCATTCCTTTATGCTGGCCACGACGATGGAGTACATCAGACTACCCCACGACTTGACTGCCTTTGTCGAGGGTCGAAGTTCCATTGGCCGCATGGGACTCTTTATCCAAAACGCTGGCTGGGTTGATCCGGGCTTTGAGGGCGAAATCACGCTAGAATTGTATAATGCTAACCAGCTACCCATAAAACTGACCGCAGGGCGCCGCATTTGCCAACTGGTCTTTGCCCAGTTGGATCAGGAAGCCTATTATCCGTACCGCGGCAAATATCAGGGTCAGCGCTATGCCACGGGAAGCCAAATATACTTCGACTTTGAGAACGAACAGGACTAGGGCATGACGAGGTATTGTCTATTGCCCGGGCCGCCCGGGTTCACTACGCCTGTCTCTTATGGTATAATCAAAAGTGGTGCTGACAATCGTAGAGAAAGGCAGAGTGATTGATTGAACATACTGGTCAGTTATCTTAAAGACAACACACAAGCTGTTGTTCCCATTGTCATTATCGTCATGCTCCTAAACTTCACCCTAGCGCCCTTAGCGGCCCCTGTCATTTGGAGATTCTTAGTTGGGGCCCTGACGTTAATCATTGGACTCTCCATCTTCCTTGTGGGTGTAGAGATCGGCATCACACCTATGGGAAGCCAAACGGGGTCTGCCTTGGTTAAGACCAATAAGCTGTGGTTGTTTCTACTGGGCGGGGGCCTCTTAGGTTTTTTCGTCTCCGTAGCCGAACCCGGTTTATTGGTGTTGGTCAACCAAATTGAACATATTACTGCTGGAGGTATCCAAGCGTCCACGCTTCTTCTTTGGGTGCCTACGGGTTTTGCCATCATGATAGCGTTGGGCTTTGCCAGGGTCTTCTTGGGCCTATCCATCAAGATCTTTTTTGCAGTTGGTTATGGCTTGATCATGCTCTTAGCTTGGCTTACTTCGCGCACGTCGCCAGAGTTTTTAGCCATTGGCTTTGACTCTTCTGGTTCCATTACAGGTATTTTAGTCGTGCCCCTTGTCATGGCCCTCGCCGTAGGGATTTCGAACATGCGCAAGGACAGCAAGCAAGCAGAGGAAGACAGTTTTGGCCTCATTGGTGCAGGAGCCATGGGTCCCATTCTGGCCGTGATGATTCTGAACATGCTGACCCCTTCACAAGAGTATCCAGTGATCAGCCTGGAACCTGCGGTGGCGGCAACAGGTACCGTTATGAGTGTCTTTTGGAGCATTGTTCCTGGCTCTCTGAAAGACAGCGTTGTGGCCCTTTTGCCTCTGTCCATATCGCTCCTCATTTTGCAGAGGGTGCTGTTGAAGCTTAAGAAAAAGCGGTTTGCGAGAATTGTGAAGGGATTTGCCTATACTTTCCTAGGTACTTTCCTCTTTTTTGTGGGCGTCAATGGTGGCTTTATGGAGGTGGGCAGTCAACTTGGTTACATTCTGGCATCCTTAGATAACAAGTTTTGGCTGTTGTTTACCTCCTTCGTCCTTGGCTTTGTGACCATTCTGGCGGAGCCGTCCGTTCAGGTACTGACCAGGCAGATCGAAGAAGTGACCAGCGGTTATGTCAAACGAAAAGCGGTGGCGGCATCCCTATCCATTGGAGTTGGCAGTGCTATACTACTCTCAGCCATTCGGATTCTGGTGCCTTGGCTCAATCTATGGCATCTTCTGTTGCCGGGATATCTGATTGCCATTGTCATGGTCTATTTCGCGCCCCGCCTTTTTGTGGGAATCGGATTTGATGGCGGTAGTGTAGCCACTGGACCATTGACAACCACCTTCATCCTTGCCTTTACGCAGGGTGCTGCCAGTGCCTTCCCGGGGGCAGATTTGCTCCGTGACGGCCTGGGGATGATCGCCCTGGTGGCCATGATGGGTATTATAACTTTACTGGGCCTTGGAGTGGTGTACCAAGTGAAGTCCA
>DUPN01000120.1 GCA_012838305.1 Bacillota bacterium
CAGCATTGACGAATACATCAGCGCACAAGCAGGAGATGTGCAGCCCCTTTTGCAGAGCATCAGAGAAACGATCCGAGCGGCCGCTCCCGAAGCAGTCGAAAAAATCTCGTGGCAAATGCCCACCTTTTGGCAGGGCGAAAACCTGATCCACTTCGCTGCGTTCAAAAAACACATCGGGCTGTACCCAGGTGGCGAAGCTACCACCGAATTTGCCGACCGGCTGGCGGATTACAGGACCTCCAAAGGTGCGATTCAACTGCCCTACAACAAACCTGTTGACTATGAACTTATCGCAGATATTGTGCGTTGGCGCTTGAAGCGGCAAGGCGAAGGAGAGTGAACAGCAGTGAAGAACGAACGCGTATACAAGATGGAGTTCTCTAGAGTCTATCCCCTCCTCGTCAAAAAGGTCGAGCGCAAGGGGCGCACCAAAGCGGAAGTTGACGCCGTCATCTCTTGGCTGACGGGGTATGATCGCCCGGGTCTACAAAAGCAAATCGAGGAAAATGTCGATTATGAGACCTTCTTTAGGGAAGCCCCGCAGATGAACCCCAATGCCCCGAAGATAACTGGTGTCATTTGTGGCATTCGTGTAGAGGAAATTTCGGATCCACTTATGCAGAAGATCAGGTGGCTGGATAAACTCGTGGACGAGCTGGCAAAAGGAAAAGCGATGGAGAAGATCTTACGGTCTTAGACAATTAGGGTAGAACCACTCTGATAAGCCCGTATGAGGAAAGAGGCGGTGAAAGTGTTCCCTGGCGTGCAGAGTTTGATTGATGGACTGACGGATCGCGATAACAACCAGGCTTATGAATGCTTAAGGCGACTCCAAGAAGAGAGCGCCAAGTCCAGCGCCGTCTATGCATACTTTGACACCTTTGCCGCCATGCTCGATAGCCCGAACTCTTATATCAGGACACGGGGCCTCCTTCTGATAGCAGCCAACGCGGTGTGGGACGAGGACAATACGATCGATGAGATCATAGATAGACTGCTAAAGCATATTACCGATGAGAAGCCCATAACCTCTCGGCAGTGCATCAAGGTGTTACCCGTCGTTGCCAAGCATAAACCTGAACTGAGGCAGGACATTGAGAACGCACTGCATCATGCAGATCTGGAGAGATATAACGAAAACATGCGATCGCTTGTGATGAAAGATATCCAAAAGGCTTTAGCAGACCTTCGTGTTCTCTGACCAAGGCGTGCTTTTGGATAGGCCTTTTGTTCTTGGGAGGAGAACGATATGAACCGTATTGAATCAGTCAGGGAGGTCGTTGATCAGGTTCTATCAAGCGTGCCAGATCCCACGGAACGCAGAGCCGGGTACGTGCATCTGTATGGCGTCGCACAGGCATGTGCGCTGCTCGCCTCTAAGAGAGGAGAAGATGTGGAACTAGCAGTCATAGCCGGGGTGTTGCATGATATCCACTCCTATTCCACAGGAGATCCTAAAGACCATGCGTCGAAGGGAGCTGTTATGGCCAGAGAGATTTTATCCGGGCTGCAGATGTTCACTGGACACGAGATTGAGAAGATTTGCGGTGCCATACATTATCACAGCAATAAGGACGGCAAGCATGCGCCCTTTGTTGAGGTGTTGATTGACGCCGATGTCATGCAGCATTCTCTGTATAATCCGCTATTCAACGTCTTCCCTCATGAACGTCAAAGGTATGACGCACTCCGACGAGAGTTCAGTTTTTTGTAGGAGAAACGGAAGTAACGCCCGGGAAATTTCTTCCTTCTCTTTTATGACAAGCTCGACCAGTCCAGATATCACGGTGAAGCCTTCTCCTGCTAAGTACGTTAGAAGTGAGGCCTCTTTTTTTGTTTCGTTGGAACATGTCCCCGAAGTCGATCTGCTCAAGCTCCGATGTGTCCTGGTTCGCCACCGGTTGAGCCAAGTCTCCACACACTCCCGGAGGACAGGATGCCCTGACGTACGCAGGCTGAGGCTCTGATGCTATCAGGACTCTTTAGCGATCCTGGTCCCCAGACATACAATAGACCTTACCGATGGGAACAGAAAACATAAAGCCCAGGCCAAGTGGGGACAAGTCGTCCAGGACTTCCTGGACGGCTGCGACAGTTCGTTCCACAAGTGCTTCACTTTCCAAGACAGTGAAAATCGTCTTGTTGTAGGGATGGGCTCCGTGCATAAGCGTCCTTAAAGAGCCAAAGAGGGGCACACCCTTGGCGGCACCATGAACGATGGCTCCTCCCATCCCTTGACTATCCAGGACTGTAGCTCCCCTGACACCAATCTCCACAAATCGCTCCAAAATCTCCTCCAGATAGTCGACCCGATTCAGCACAATGAACAGTGCATACATAGCTATACCCTCTTCCTCTAGTTGTCTAAACTGCTCGCTCTTCAGCAGAAGTCTTTAAGCTTTCTCCAGGCCCATCCACTCCGCCAATTTCCCCGGCTTTTTGAATGGCAATTTTCGAAAAAATAGGCCCGGAAACCTCGTACACCAACACACTAAACATGATAATAGTCGTGATGGGCACTGCATACTGGGGCAGGAGCTGCCTGACCAAAACCGACAGTCCAATGGAGATGCCGCCTTGGGGAAGCAGGGTCAGACCTAGATACTTCCTCACCGCATCCTCAGCTCCCACCCGTCGTGCCCCGACATAAGCGCCGAGCATTTTCCCACCCGCACGGGCCACAATGTAGCCAAGGCCCATTAAACCCACGGACATCAGAATACGCAAATCCAGGCTTGCACCAGCCAAGGTGAAAAACAAGATGTAAACAGGCGAGGCAAAGTCATTGATAGAGCCAAACACTCTGGTAGAATGGCGCATTACATTCACGAGAACGGTTCCCATCATGATATTGGTCAAAAGAGGGGACAATCCCAGCATATTCGACAGGCCTGTCGCCACCGCGATGGCCGCCAGAGAAACCCCCTGCAGTTCATCCTTATCCGCAGCCCTTTTGCCCACAAAGGTTAATAGGTAGCCCAAGACCGTACCCAACAGCAAGGAACCTACGATCTCGATCAAAGGCTGGGTCAGCATATGCCAAAGCGAGCTCCCTGAACCTCCCACAGAGAGTCTGGCTAGGGACATGGCGATACCAAAGGCCATGATTCCCAGGACATCATCCAGGGCTACCACAGGCAGGACAGTACGGGTCAGGGGCCCCTGAGCACGGTATTGTCGGATCACCATGAGCGTGGCTGCAGGCGCAGTGGCCGCCGACATCGAGGCAATTACGATACTGAAAGCAAAGGGTTGACCAAAGACAAAGAACATCAGAGCAAAAACGACAACTACGGCCCCTACCACTTCCAACAGGGTGATGACCATGATGGACTTGCCCAGCTTGAGCATGTCCCTGAAGATAAACTCACTTCCGATACTAAAGGCAATGATCGCTAGCGCTACCTCACTGATAATCGCCAATGACTCTGTGTCCGCCTCGGTGACATACCCAAAAAAGGAAGGACCCAGGAAAAGCCCCGCCACCAAGTATCCTGATACATTAGGCAGCCTAAAGATACGGGCAACCTTACCTCCCACGAGTCCCACAACTAAAGCAACTCCGAGTTTCAATAGAATGTCCAAATCCAATACCTCCACCTATTTAGACTAGAATGACAGATGGCGCCTTTCTTGCCCGGGCCCGAGGATTTGGGCAGTAAAAAAGCGCTGTCCCTGGGACTTCAGTCTCAGTGACAATGCGCTTGGTGTACTCCTATGGGGTTAGCTGCCGGGTTAGGGCGCCCAAGTCGCCCCTCTTGAATATCTAAGATTCACCCCAAAACGTGGGTCCCCCACTATGTGCATATTCGGAGATTGCCTACAACTAGGATAGCATACCCCTAGGCAAAAGGCAACATGCACAGGGGCTTTGGCCTTTGGAACTCCAGCCAAGGGTTTCGAATTAACCACTTTGCTTTACATGTACATCCAGCTGTTGGTAAGGAATTTCAATGCCTGCAGCATCAAAGGCTTCCACAACATCTTCGAGGAACGAGAAACGCATATTCCAATAGTCGGAGTTCTTAGCCCAGAGCCTTACATAAACAACGTATCCATGATCCCCATGTTCTCCCACGGCCACTACGGGTTCGGGGTCCTGCAAAACAAGTGGATTCTTGTCGGCCACCTCGCGGATCACGGCCTTGGCCCGCTTAATATCAGAATCAAAGGATACGCCAAGTTTCAGGTTGGCCCGGCGGGTATCAAAGGCGGAATAGTTAATGGCACTCGCATTGGACAGGTCAGAGTTGGGAATAATCACCTTCTGATTATCGGGTGTCCTCAAGACGGTGTGAAAAACTTGGATCTCCTTGACCGTCCCCGAAAAACCTGAAGCTTCAATAAAGTCACCCACCTTAAATGGCTTGAGCAAGAGGATCAATATGCCTCCAGCGAAATTGGCTAGACTGCCCTGAAACGCCAAGCCCACAGCCAAACTCGCTGCACCCAAAATAGCTGCAAAAGTAGTTATCTCAATGCCGAGGGTTGCCGCCACAGTCAGTGCAAGCAAGACCTTAAGTACCGTGCTGAGAAGCGGCGAGAGAAACGAATGAAGCGATTCGTCCACATGCACCTTATCCATCCTGCGATCCAAGACCTGAAGGACAAAATCGATCAGCCTTTTGCCTATGAGCCAAATAACCACCGCCAACGCAATCCTGCCCACATAGGTGGCAGCCAGAGCACTCAGTGTTTCCATCACACTTCCTCCTTTGCGATATCTGGCTTAAACTTCGGCACATCGAGACAGATCCCTTTGGAAAAAGGGAAATCAAGACGATGGAGGGGAAATTGCAGTCAGAGGAGAAAAGGAGGCAAATGGGACGGCATGGGAGCTCCGTCCTGAATCAAGCCCATGGAGAGGATAGGTAAGTGTGATTCGACACATCGTGTTTGACCTAGGAAACGTCCTGATCAGCTTTGACCCGGAGGCGTATCTGAGAGAGTTATTTCCCGGCTATCCCCGCATTGACCGAGTACAGAAGGCTCTTTTTGGCAGTCCAGAATGGCTTATGCTCGATCGCGGCGTAATTGATCAGACCGAGGCGGAGCTGCGCTTGACCAATCAACACCCTGAGCTCAAGGACGAGATTAAGGGAGCTCTGACCCATTGGTTTGGCATGCTGACTCCCATCGAGGATAATGTAGCAATATTACGCCAAATCAAGCAGCGTGGCTATGGATTATATATCATCTCCAACTTTCACGAAGCGGCCTTTAAGTATATCCAAGCCCGATATCAATGGTTTGGGCTGTTTGATGGCATGATTCTGTCGTTTCAGCATCAAGTCTTGAAACCCGAACCACAAATTTACTGGCAGCTACTGCAGGAATATAGACTCAAGGCAGAGGAATGCTTGTTCATTGATGACGTGGCCGCCAATGTGGAGGGAGCGCGCCGCCTAGGATTGCAGGCTATCCTCTACCAGTCTCCCCAACTGCTGCGCAGAGATTTGGATATACTGGAATAGAAGGCTAGACCAAGTCGCTGATCAACACTACCCGGGCAGCGGCAGTCGCAGGGTAAACTGCGATCCCTGCCCCAAACCGGGACTATAGGCACTGACATCACCATCATGCATCTCCACGATTGTCCTTACGATCGCCAGCCCCAACCCAAGACTTTCTGCCGGATGATCAGAGGCAGAGTCCTGCACGTATGGCTCGAAGATATTGTCCAAAACCTCAGGACGAATTCCGATCCCATTGTCCCGGACTCTGATCACTGCGCTGTCTCTTTTTGTCTGCACCGAAACATGGACTGTGCCATCCTCTTTGGTATATGCCCAGGCATTTCGCAGCAGATTTCGTAGACACTCGGCGATCCGTATTGGATCGCCATGCAAAGCGATGGGCTCTGCACCGATCCGAGTCAATAAACGGATGCCCTTGGCCTCGAAATCGGGTCGCATGTCTTCAATGGCATCGTTGACAATAGTGTTCAGAACCATGGTAGTCTTCTTGAGGATCATCTGCTGAGCCACCTTTTTTTCGGTAGAACCAATACCACAGAGCAAATCCTCCACCACTCGAGCCAAATGCTCGGTCTGACGCTTTACGGTCTCGATTGCGCTCAAAACCTCCTCGTCTCGGGCTAGATGGGTTCGTTCCAAGATCTCCATTCTGCCTAGAATAATGGATAGGGGATCACGGAGTTCATGTGCCACCATTCGAAGGATCCTGTTTCTGCGCTCAGCGGCTCGCTGAAGCTCTGCAACTCGAGCCAATACTTCCTCCGCACTGGATCCTGATGTTACTTTCCTTTCCTTCTCCTGCTCATACCCACGTGAAGGAGTGGTGTGACGGCCATATGTACACCTCAACGGATAAACACTGATGTCTTCCCACAGGATCGTCCCATCCTTTTTCCTTAGACCTATTTTATAGGAGTTTGCCCGCCTCCCTTGATGCTCTCTCCCCTTTTCGGACCCTTTTGATAACCCTTGATCCGAGACGAACTCGGTCCAAACCCTTCCGACTACCTCCTCCGATCTGTAACCCAACATCTCAGCCATGGACGGGCTGATTTCGATCACATACCCATCCTGATCCGTCCACCACAAACCACCGCCTGCTGTTTCAAACAGGGCTTTGTATTTCGCTTCACTCTGGGGCAGGATCTCCCAAGTCCTTGCCTTCTCCGCCCTAACGCCGATCCGTTCGGCCCTCTCGACACTGGCATCCATTCCCGATCCCCCTTGATCAGACGCCGCATGGCTCATGCAGCACACCAAAAGCTCCAACACCCACCTGTAACGCAGATAGGACATCCAGCACGCTTTCCCTTAACCCCACCCTCCCCAGCGCCAACACCTTCTTGGTCTCCGCACTTGGACGCACGGTGACGAGTATCGGCTTCTTCGTTCAGACTGCACCTGTTTCTCGGTCGCATTCGGAAAAAATATAGGAAAAGAAGATAAAAATGCATGGACTTTTCCGGGATTTAGCGCGATGATAGCTAACGATGTTGTTTTTTGGAAATGGAGTGAACAGCCTTTGCCTCGACTCTTCGCTCTCCGCCTGAAGATGGAGAAAACCAGGGCTAAGCTGCACCATACTTTACAGGACGTGGGTCACGACCAGCAGCACCCTGACATTCAGAAGCTTTCGGCGGAGTTTGATCGTCTGCACAACGAATATCTTGCCTATCAGGAGGGGAAACGAAAAGAGCCTGATAGTTAGAGTCAAAATGCGTAGGATTGTCCGCTGATGATGTCTATACACCTAGGTGTGATGATCATCTTCCCTATAGCATAGCACAGCTTACAAAAATTGGCACCCCGAAGAAATGCCACTTTTCAACAAGGTCACCAAAAAGCGCTGTCACGCTTTGGTTTCATCAGGCGTAGAGGTTGTCTGGGGAAAAGCACAACCTCCTGCCCTGACACATGCGCCAGATCATTGGCACATGAATCACGGTAACCAGGAGGTTGTGAGAAACGAAAACAGATCTGCGGAATTAAGGGCCGTATCCCAACAAACTTGCTACGACAACAAGACGTGCAACAACTTGCTCAGCGTCATTTAGCCAATCCTAAACTGATTCAAGAGACCTTGCACAGCCTGGTGGTCAGGCTGCTGCCGGACTAGAGGAGTCTTAACGAGGTCCCCATAGTGATCCCCTAGGGTGGGGCGATCAATTTGATAGAAGACACCAATCGGAATTCTCTCGCCCCATTCAAAGCTCTTTGCCCATGCGCTTGGCCGATCGGTACGGTCATACCCCTCTTCCTGATCCAGATCATACACTCTGGAGCGATAGAACTGGTAGGTGTTGATCTTATTAAAGGTTACGCACGGCTGCAGGATGTCGATGAGGGCAAATCCCTCATGTTG
This sequence comes from Bacillota bacterium, assembly GCA_012838305.1. GTDB lineage: Bacteria > Bacillota > Limnochordia > Darwinibacteriales > Darwinibacteriaceae > UBA5420. Next base: position 7,840 of record DUPN01000120.1, read on the forward strand.
AATGGCCGCCTGAATCGTGCGGCTTAGATGTTCTCTGTCCCCAGCGTAACTGCGAGCCACAAAACCAGCATTGAGGGTGATAGCTGTGGCCAATGGGTTAAAGGCCTCCAAGGTCACACCCTGCGGTGTCGTTCCTGTGACCATTCCCTGATCTGATCGGGGTGATGCTTGGCCCTTGGTCAAACCAAAGACCTGATTATCATGGACCAGATAGGTGATATTGACATTCTTACGAATGGCATGCAGGAAGTGATTACCTCCCTCAGCGTACCCATCACCGTCGCCCCCAATGGCGATCACATGCAAATCGTTATTGGCGAGTTTGGCTCCGGTAGCTGTGGGCAATGTACGTCCATGGAGGGTGTTGAGCACATTACCATGAATGTAGTGGGGAGTCTTGCCGGCCTGGCCAATTCCGGAGACATAGAGAACCTCACTTTTCTTCAGGCCCAATCCCTCGAGTGCCTGGGACAATGCGTTTAGGATCCCGAAGTTTCCGCAGCCGGGACACCAAGCGGTCTCCCTCGCTATCTCAAACTCCTTGCCTTGATTAGCCACCACAAACACCTCCCTGAAGCTTGCTGAGGATGTACTCCGCATTGATCGGTCGACCATCATAGCGCCTGATATGTCCAGTGGGCTTAAAGGCAAAGCGAGAGGCAAGCAAGGACTCCAGCTGCCCCGAGAAATTGCCTTCCACAACAAACGTCCGTCCTGAACGCTGCAAAATGCTCTCCAGGCTGCCAGGCAAGGGAAAGACCTGGGGGAGATGAATCCCTTGGACTTTGCAGCCGCCCTCGTTGAGAATGGACACCGCTTCGGCAATAGCACCTTTGGTGGATCCAAAGCCTATTAAGACGGCATCAGGTTCGTCAGACCCGCAAAGGACAGGCTCTAGCGAAGCTGCTTCCACAAGTCTTTGTTTAGCCATGCGTTTCTCCATCATTTTTTGGCGAGTCTCGCCGTCTTCAATCAAATGCCCCTTTTCATCGTGCTCATCACCGGCACTCACCACAACCCCCTGGCCAAACCCGGGATAGAGCCTAGGGGAAATGCCGTCTTCTGTATACCTATAGCGCAGGTAATCATGGCCTGCATCGGCCCCGGAAACAACTCGGCCCCGCTTGATCTCCACTCTGCTCAGATCAAAGGGGGGCACCGTGGTATAAGAGTCAGCCAAATGCTGATCACTTAATACCACGACAGGCATCTGGTATTCCTCTGCTAAGTTAAAAGCCTGACCCATGAGGTAAAAAGCCTCCGCAGGATCACCAGGGGATAGAACTGCCCGGGGAAAATCACCAAAGGACATGGCTGCAGCAAAGGCGAGATCGCCCTGTTCAGTACGTGTTGGAAGCCCCGTACTTGGGCCGGGACGCATGGCATTGATCACCACGATGGGAATTTCTGCGGATCCGGCTAGGCTTAGGGCTTCGGTCATCAGCGCGAAACCGCCGCCGCTTGTAGCTGTCATGGCCCTAACTCCAGCGAAACTTGCACCAATTGCCATATTAATGGCGCTAATCTCGTCTTCTGCCTGCTCCATCAGGACAGACAGATCTCTGCCATGTTCCGCAATGAACTCCGTCACACCAGTAGCCGGTGTCATGGGATAGGCACTCATGAATTTCAGGCCGGCGGCCAGAGCCCCAAGGGGCAGGGCATCATTTCCCTTGAGAAGTAGCCTCGCACCAACCTCCCCTGCTTTGGCAGGCTTCGGTCTAGTATCTGCCAGTTCCCGAACCTTGGCAAACCCTGCCTCAGCCACTTTCTGGTTGCCAGCGACGACTGCATCTCCCTTGCTGGCGAACATGGCCTCAAGTGTGTCATTTAAGACGGCCAAATCATCACTGAGCAAAGCCCAGACAGCACCTGCGGCCACCGCGTTGGCCATAATTTTATGCTGCCCTAACTCCTGGGCCATCCTGGCAAAGGGTAGCCCCAGGCAGTTTGGCCTCTTTACGTACTCTCTGGTTTCTTTTCCCAAAACATCGGGATCGTAGATGAGAACACCATCGGCCCGTAATTCTTTTTGACCTAGGGTGATCGTTGTCTCATCCAGGGCCACCAGGACATCAATCTCGCTCTCCCATGATGCCACAGGCTGGTCAGCAAGGCGAAGCTGGAAAAAGTTGTGGCCCCCGCGTATACGTGACTCATAGTCTTGATGAGCAAAGAGGTACCATCCTTCCTGGGCCGTAGCCTGAAGAAGGATGTTCCCTATGGACACCAAACCCTGCCCCGCTTCTCCCCCAATCTTGATGTTAAAGGTTTGCATCATCGACCTCCCTATCTTTAGAAGGATAGAAACTTGTTCTTAGGAGCGCTGCAAATGGGACATTTCTCCGGTGCATCACCATCGTGGGTGTAGCCGCACACATCACAAATCTGGATGGTGCCGATACTGATATCACCCTTCTCCATCACGGTTTTCTTGGCGGTATCATACATCTGGGCATGGATCTTCTCTGCTTCTAGGGCATAGTGGGTGGAGCGTACAGCGCCCTTTTCTCCTTGAAGTTCCGCAACAGCCTTATAAGCAGGATACATCTCCTCGATCTCAAAGGTCTCACCGTCGAAGGCGTCTTGCAGATTCGCAACGGAGTCGTTAATCCCCCCCAGTTCTTTGAGATGATTGCGGGCGTGGACTAACTCTGCATAGGCAATAGCCTTAAACAGTCTGGCCACATTGGAAAGCCCCTCTTTTTCCGCAACCGCGCTGTAAATCTGGTACTTCATGTGGGCTTGGCTTTCACCGGAAAAAGCGTCGCGTAGGTTCTGTTCGGTCATAATTCTCATACGTTAAATTCCTCCCTTTTCGCCTTGCTTCTTACTCACTGCAACATTGTTCACTCGTACTTTCTTAATGCTATACATTGCCAACAGTCAAACCACTAAATGGAGTACAAAAACATCTGTTTCACCCATTGTCTTGTGGGTAACCTGTGCATATTGTTGATAATTGTGCATATCAACGGACAGCATGGAGAATTTCGTTGCCCTTCTTGCCCACCTCCTCCAATAATCCAGCCTTCTTCAAGGTGTATGTTGTTTTTTGCGCCTTAGCCCTGGAAACCTTGGCCCATTGAGCCAAGTCTCGATTGGAAAAAGGGCAAGGCAGATCCTCCGGCAGCAATCCTAAGTAATCTGAGGCGGTAAAAAACGCCTGCCGCTCCACTACGCCCACAAGTGTCCGATCGACAATACTGACACCCCTCCGGCGCCAGCTGCCCCGCCCGTCATCACAGCGGATTTCTCTTTCTTTGATGAAAGCCACCTCCACTGTCAAGCGAGGATGCAAAATGAGTTCCGGAATACGAATCAATTCCACAAATAAGTCGTAGATATCGCCCTTTTTCGGAGACTTCCTATTGCTTAGTATCTCCCCGGTTTCGGGAGCGATCCTCACAATGTCACGTCTGAGTGTAATGGGATACACCAGGAGAACTTCGTGGGTCTCCAACAGCGTGGAGAGTTTCCTCTTGATCGAGGAAAAGTTTCCAGTTTGGATTTCCACCAAACGATTTTTCTGCACCAAATCGATGAAGTATCCGCCCACGTCACCTTCTACAATGTCCCCAGGCTCTCGGTAGAACTCTTTTAGAGCGGCATGTAAAGATCCTTCGTTTTGGATACCGATCACAAACTCAACCCCAGATCAGCCAGACTAAAATATAACCAGTGATCACTGCAGCCAGGGTGTAAGGCACACTAATCCGCATAAACTCCGCAACCTGCACCTCATGGCCTTCTTTCCTGAGCAGTCCCAGCCCCGTAATGTTCGCGGAAGCACCAATGGGCGTTAGATTGCCTCCTAAGGTAGCGCCGACCAAAAGGCCGAAGTAAAGCAGATTAGGTTCTACTCCCAGGCGAAGGGCAACCCCGCCAACGACTGGCAGCATGGTGGCCACATAAGGAATATTATCCACAAAGCCCGAGATAAAGACGGAAATCCAGACCACCAGGGTGTAGATGGCAAAGACATTTCCCTGACCAGTCTTGACAATGAACTCCGCAATCTTGTCAATAACCCCTACCTGGGTCAGAGCACCGATCACAATAAACAGGCCAATCAGCAGAAATAAGGTAAAAAAATCAATCTCCTGAAGGTTCTCGCCAACCCACTTGAGATCCTTACGCTGCAAAACCAGACCTCGAAGAAAACCGATCACCATTAGGGTCACTGTAATAAGACCATTGGTGACATCAGGTTTGTTGGGGATAAAGGAGGCCAAGATCAGCAGAACAACCATGCCCAGCAATAGATAGGAAGGGAAGTAATCCTTCACTTCGGTGCGCCCCTGGGGTTTTACCTCCCCCTTTATGGAACGAAACACCCAGTACAGGATCGCCGTTGCGGCTACCATTCCGAATTGGACGACCCAAAAAATGCCGATTCTCCCTTTCGTAAAAAAGAAATCAAGGAAGTCCATGTTGGCATGGCCGCCGAGCATAATGGAGGTGGCGTCGCCCACCAGAGTAGCTGCGCCTTGCAGATTCGAGGCGATGGCCACAGCAATCACACTTGACACTGGTGATATCCCCTGCTTTTTCGCCATACTGAGGGCTATCGGAGCTACAATCAGAACAGTGGCCACATTATCCACAAAAGCGGAAATAACCCCAGAGAATAAAGATAAAGCTATGATAGCCCAGCGCAGACTGGGCGTTTTCTCAACGATCAGATCGGCAAGCCGGGCCGGCATACGGGACTCAATGAAGAGAGCTACAATTCCCATCGTACCTGCGATCATCATGATCACATTCCAGTCGACAAAGCCAAACACCAGGTTCAAAGGGACAATACCTAGAACAATGAACACTGCCGCGGCGGCCAAAGCTATATGTGCCCTAAACCGCGGGAAAACCAACAACAAAGCATAGGCAATCAGAAATAGGACGACTGCTACTGTTTCCATCAACCAAAAACCCCTTTCATCTCACTTCGTCTCTTCGCCTTCAAGCAGGTTAGTTCCTGTTATGTTTGCTGTATAGGGTTAGAAATAATTGGCATAGTGCACGGTTCGTGATAGAATTATACTAATTGGTCAAAGGAGTGAGAAGATTGGGTATCATTAATGTGAGCGGGCTCTCCAAGGACTATGGTTCCCTCCGGGCGGTAGACAATGTGTCCTTTGCCGTGAGCGAAGGGTCCATCTTCGGACTCTTGGGGCCCAATGGGGCCGGCAAAACCACCACCATGGAGTGCATGATCGGCTTGAAAAAGCGCACTGCAGGTCAGATCACAGTCTTAGGGCTCGATCCAGAAAGACACCGTCAGAAGCTCTTCAACGACGTAGGCGTTCAGCTCCAGGAGACCGTCTACCAAAGCTCGGCCAAGGTGTATGAGCTCTGCGAGCTCTTTGCATCGATGTATACAAAGCCCCTCGATTACCACAGTCTCTTGGAGCGCTTCGATTTGACCGAAAAGGCGAAACGTTCCGTGGGATCGCTGTCAGGCGGGCAACGTCAGAAGCTGGCCATTGTCTTAGCACTGATTTCTAATCCCAAAATCGTCTTTCTTGATGAATTGACTACGGGCCTTGATCCCGGATCCAGAAGGGAAATCTGGTCTTACATCAAACAGCTCCAGAACGAAGGGCGCACCATCGTCATGACCACCCATTATATGGAAGAGGCATCCTTTTTGTGTGATCAGATTTGCCTAATCAGCCAAGGCGCGATCGTAGCCGCTGGCACAGTGGATGAAGTGATTGCTGAGGCACAGATCGATCTTGTGATTGCCTTTGAGACCGACAGCGACGTACGCCTCCTCCTTAGTGCCCTGCCCCACTCTGGACAGATAGTCCAGCAGGATTCTCTCGTACACGTTTACACTCATTCCGAACAAACCCTCACCGATCTAGTGTTGGCCTTACATGAAGCACAAGTTGCCTATCGCAAGATTACGATCACCTATCCCCAGTTGGAAGAGGCCTTTTTGAAACTGGTGAATCCAGCGCAGAAGGGAGCCGTGTCTTGACGATGTTTGCTGTCCTGACCAAATTCGAGCTTAAATTGCAGTTACGCAACGTGATCACTTTGTTTTTCGCCTTAGCCTTCCCCCTGATGATGCTCCTTCTCTTTGGTGCCATGTATGGCAATGAACCAAGTGAGTTCACTGGCGGTTACGGGGCCGTGGATCTGATGGTCCCATCCTATACCTGCATGATTGTGGCGGTTACAGGGATTATGAGCTTGCCCTTAACAGTCGCCGCCTACCGAGAACAAAAGATCCTGAAACGCTTCATGGCCACCCCTATCCAGCCCCTGCAGATCTTGGCAGCCCAAGTAGTAGTAAACAGCATAACCACCATCGCAGGTATTGCATTGCTCCTGGTGGTGGCCAGATTGGTCTATCATGTGCAATTCCTGTGGAACATGCCCGCCACCTTGTTCGCCTTTCTCTTGGTCCTAGCGTGCATGTTCTCTTTAGGGCTGATGATCGCGGGAGGTGCTCCCAATGGCCGAGCTGCTTCCGCCCTGGCCTATCTTGTCTACTTCCCCATGCTCTTTCTCTCCGGGGCCTCGGTACCCCTTTACATTATGCCCAAGAGCATTGTGAAGATAGCTAATATCCTGCCCCTCACCTACGGAGTGCGGCTGCTAACCGGAGTGTGGTTAGGGGGAGCTCTCTGGGACTATGGACGGGAACTCCTTGTTCTGCTTGGTGTCACCATACTCTCTGTCGCTCTGTCCATTCGGTTTTTTAAATGGGAGTAAATGCTGGCCGGCCCTGGAAATTCATTGGGTGATGCCGGCTGTTGACTCCCGGACAATCAACTGGGGTTCCAAATTGGTGTGGATGGCTGAACGCTTTTCCTCTTCTTCAATTTGCCGCAGCACTTCTCCCGCTCCGAGTTCACCCATTAACTCCAAGGGCTGTCTCACGGTTGTTAAGTTGGGAGCCACGATCTGACACATTTCCGTATCATCATACCCAACAACGGAGACCTCCTCAGGAACACGACGGCCTTCTTCCTGCAAGCGCTGCATGGCCCCAATGGCCATGTGGTCATTGGCGCAGAAAATGGCGCTGGGAGGATGATCAAGATCCAGAAAATGCCCAACCAGTTCATATCCGGACATCCGCTGCCAATCGCCATACTGAATTAGCGCAGGATCGTGATGGAGCTGCAGATCCATGACAGCCCTAGTGAAGCCGTCCCTTCTCTCCCTGGCGTTGGAGTCGCCCCTAGGTCCGCCTAAGTGGGCAATTCTGCGGTGACCTTGTCCAGCCAAGTGCTCCACAATTTTCCGCGCTCCCCAATCGTTATCCACTTTGACTGAACTAATGTCAGGAGAAACATCAGCATTAAGAACCACAAAAGGAAACTGCCTCTCTTCAACGATGTCCAAGAAACTGTAGTCAATATCATCCTGAACAACCAAGAGCATGCCGTCTAAGGAACCCTCTCCGATCACAGAGGAGATCACCTTTTGTTTCGTCACCTGTTCAACGCTGACGACCTCTAAGTTGCAGCGATAACCATGCATCGATAACTCTGTGCTAACCGCCCTCAAAATCGGATTGTAGAACATCCAGCTGGAAGGCCTGGCCCAATTGCAGCGTCCCGCTTCGCCGCCTAGGATATACAGGCCAATCATGTCCGACTTGCCCCTGGATAGGCGCGCTCCGAAATAGTTGGGACGGTAACCAACCTGCTCTGCAACTTCTACCACACGCTGCTTGGTAGCTTCCGCTACAAGGGGACTATTATTCAAGGCCAAAGATACCGTGGCCTTGGAAATCTCCAGATGACGCGCTATATCTCCAATGGTAACCTGCCGCCGTTTCCCTCTTTTCGAACCCGAACTAGTCAAATAGCTTCCCCCAACACATCAGTCTAGTTGCCAACTACGATTCGACATCTCTCCAAACTTTCCTCCGTCACCTAGGCCCTGGCCTTGCGCGTATTGACATCGATGAGGACTGCTGTGGCCAAGATCATACCTTTTATGATCTGCTGCCAGAAGGACTCCACATTCATCAGGCTCATGCCATTGTCCACCGTGGCCATAATCAGAGCTCCGACTAAAGCGCCGGGAATACTCCCTTCGCCACCAACCAAACTCGTTCCTCCAATGACACAGGCTGCAATTGCGTTTAGTTCAAATTGCGCCCCTGCATTGGCCGTGGCCACGTTCAGTCTCGCTGTTAAGACAGCGCCACTAACACCGGCCATCGCTCCCACGACCATGAAGATCTTGAGGATATTCCTGCGGATATTAATTCCCGACAAGCGGGCGGCTTCAATATTGCCGCCGATGGCATAGACGTACCGCCCAAACTGCGTTCTTGTTGTAATGAAGGTAAAAAGCCCGGCCAAGGCCAAGAGCATCATCACCGGAACTGGAATTCCACGGAAGCGGTTCATGTTACTCACAAACCACAACACGATCACACTCATCCCGCCGGCAATCATCGCTTCCAGCCAAAGCGGCCTGACATCAAACCCATGGCGCTTCTTGTTCATTCTGGAATGGACGGTGAAAACTACGATCAGCACGACGGCTACGGCGCCGAGCCAAGTTCCCAAGGCCGGTGACACGTACGCCTGACCCAACTGCTGGAACTTAGGGTCCATAGGGGCAATATTCACTCCACGGGTTAATCCCAAGAGCCAACCGCGAAAGATCAATGAACCGCCTAGGGTGACGATAAATGCGGGGACTTGACCATAGGCCACCCATACCCCCTGGATCCCTCCAAGAAGTATGCCCATCCCCACAGCGACCAAGACGGCGACGATTGTTGCCAGCCAACCGGAGGCTAGGGCATGGATCCCTGTCTGCTCTGCCAGGGCAGGCAGCCACCGAACCTGTGCCAGAGCGGCCATAGCTCCGGCCAAACCAGCCAGTGACCCTGCTGATAGGTCAATCTGTCCTGCTGCAATCACCATGACCATCCCAACGGCAATGAAGGCTACAACAGAACCCTGCCTAAAGAGATTGGATAAGTTCCTAGGGGTCAAGAACGCCCCGTCAGTCAGGACACTAAGAATAACCCACAGGACCAACAGCGCCAATACGATGGTCGATGAACGAAAGTCTATCTTAGCCAGACTCCTCAACCCTGCTTTCTTGTCCAGCTTGGCATGTTCTATCTTCACGTGCTTACGCCCCTCCCGTTGCTAACCGCATGATTGTCTCGCCGCTAACATCTTGATTCTCCACAATACCTGCCACTGTTCCTTCATACATAACCAGAATCCTGTCGCTCATCCCGAGAATCTCTGGCAACTCCGATGAAACCATGATGATCGATACACCCTGCTCGGTTAAGTCATTCATCAAGCGATAGACCTCATACTTTGTACCCACATCAATTCCCCTTGTTGGTTCATCCATGATCAGAATCTTGGGTTCGGTCATCAGCCACTTGGCTAAGGCCACTTTCTGTTGGTTTCCACCACTGAGACTATTGACCAGTGCATGAATGGTCGGGGTTTTGATCTGTAGTTTTTCCTGGTAATGGTAGGCTACGGCCAACTCCTTATTGGAATCAATGATACTCCAGTTAACCAAATCCGGTAGCGAAGGCAAAGTGGCGTTGGTCAAGACAGAGTGCTTCAACACCAAACTGGTGCCCTTGCGGTCTTCCGTCAGAAGGGCCAGTCCATAGTGTATGGCGTCCTGGGACGAGCGGATTTCAATGGGTTCGCCACCGAGGAGCAGTTCGCCAGAGAGTCTTCTGCCATACTCGCCAAAAATGCTCTGAACCAACTCTGTCCGCCCTGAACCCATGAGACCAGAAATACCCAGTATCTCACCCTGGCGAAGATCAAAGGAGATATCTTTGACCACGGGAGTCGATTCGCCAGGTCTCGCCACCGTCCACTCCTTCACCTGAAAGGTAATATCACCGATTTTCTTGGTCCGGGTGGGATATTGATTGGTCAGTTCTCGACCGACCATCAGGGAGATCACTCTATTCTGATCCAAATCACTGGCCGCATGGGTTCCCACCACCTGACCATCTCTGAGGACAGTGATCCGGTCAGCGATCGCAAAGACCTCTTCCAACTTGTGCGAGATATAAATGCAGGTTACGCCCCTTCGCTTCAGATCCCGGAGAATATGCATGAGCACATTCGTCTCATCAATGGTTAGAGCCGAGGTGGGTTCATCTAAAATCAGGAGTCTGGCTTTTCCAGAAAGGGCTTTGGCAATCTCAACCATTTGCTGTTTCCCAATACCCAGACTGCCTACCCGTGCATTGTAGGGGATGTCCAGATTGTAGGACTTGAGCAACTCTTCCGTATCCCTATAAAGCTGATTCTGATCAATGACCCCGTATTTATTCGGTTCAGCCCCAAGCATAATGTTGTCCGCTACTGTCATCTGGGGTACCAAGGTCAACTCCTGGTAAATAATGCGGATCCCCAGCCGCTCAGAGCTTTTGATGGTGGCAAATCGTACCTCTTGTCCCCCGAAGTAAATCTCGCCCTGATAGGAGCCGTACGGATAAACGCCGCTGAGGATTTTCATGAGGGTGGACTTCCCAGCCCCGTTTTCGCCGCAAATGGCGTGAATTTCGCCCTCATAGACATCTAGGTTCACATTGTCCAGCGCCAGCGTGCCTGGAAAATGCTTACTCACGTTCGATATCGTTAGAAGAATACTCTTCGGTTCCGGCATAGTCCACCCAGCTTTCTTTAAAAATTGTGCTCCAGATCGTTGGACCTATTGATCCGGCCACTCCGCTCTGGGGATATTACGGTATACATCCTCTAGGGCATGGAATCCGCCCTGAATGATCACTTCGTAGAGATTCTCTTGCGTGACGGGAACGACATCCAAGAGGATGGCATCTTGCTCAATACCGCGTTCGGTATTGCGATACTTGCCGTTCAGAGCCTTCGGGGTCTGACCATTGGCCAGCTCCACAGCGGACTCCATGGCCACACGAGCTAATACCCGAACGTCCTTGAAGATGGACACAGTCTGAGTGCCTTCGGCGATCCGCTGGGCTGCAGCCAGGTCAACGTCCTGCCCGCTGACGGGTACCTTCCCTGCCAGTCCCGGCTCCATCAGGGCTTGAATTGCTCCCCCAGCAGTACCATCGTTGGAAGCCACCACGGCATCAATCTTGTCATTGTTTGCCACCAGGGCATTCTCCATGTGCATCATGGCTTCTTGCGGGCTCCAGGCTGTACACCACTGCTCACCTACTAAAACAATGTCGCCACTGTCGATGAGCGGCTGCAGAACCTGGAAGTGCCCTTCCCGTACCAAGTAGGCGTTGTCGTCTGTGGGTGATCCGCCAATCCACATATAGTTTCCTTTAGGAACACGTTCCACAACAGCTTTGGCCATTTCGTATCCAACCCTGACACTATCAAAAGATAGATAGATGGCATCGGGATGGAATATGGCAACGTCATAGGCGATAGCGGGAATGCCTTCTTCGGAAGCCATTTGTACTCCCATGGCGGCAACGTCACTGTTTTGGGCAATGATCACCAGCACATCAACGCCCCTAGCAATGAGGTTCTCGATTTGCGAGTTCTGCAAGGCTTCATCGTGATTGGCGTCGGTGAAAATGATGTCCGCACCGAGTTCATGGGCGACGTCTTCCATCATCATCTTTTCGCGTTCCCAGCGTTCTTCAGACAGACTGCGAATGGAGACACCGATCAATGGTTTCTGGGCAGAAGCTAACGCTGCTACACCCGCCAACACAACAAGACTGAGGACCACAACGATGGACACTTTACGTGCAAATCTTGTGTTCAATTTCATCCCTCCATTAGCTTTGGTTTTGCGACTAGCGTTTTCCTACCTTAAGAAACTCTACCCTCCTTTGTGGATTATTGGTGAGTAAGCACGAATTCCTCCAATACAACGAACCTACTTTCTCAAACGCAGCACTTGCGTGGGGTTGAGCATATAAGGAGTCACCTGACCCTGCATCTCGCTGAGAGGCAGTACGTCCTCATGCAGCTCATAGCCTAGGCTCTGCATGAGTTCTCTGCGCCGCTGAATTCTAGCCCAAACCTCAGGGTACTTGGCAGTCAACTGTGCTCGCAGGGCTGCATCGGCCACAACCAGCCCATCTTCGGTGTGTACCCCGGGATATGGGGGTGTAGCAGGTACAATGATGTCACACTGGATCATTGTACCCGAGACCAGTACATCCTCGGAACCCGGGTTGAAAGGAGCATTGATCCACTCTTCGTCTCGAATTAGATGACCGGCATTGAGAGCAATGTTGAAAAATGGTTCTTCCATATACTCTCGGACCGAGTCATACACGGCTCCACCCCTAACCCCCACATGAAGAGCCTTGTACCAGCGCAGCAAGATATCAAAATAGGGAACAAATACCTTCTCCATGGCGTCTTCAATTTCCGGGCCCCAATCATTCGCATCGCTGGCGGCAATTCCGGTACGAGCAATATTGGCGCCCCAGACACCCAGGGCGACGCTGAGGGGATCCCCCAGTTGGAGGCGTCTGTTGGTCGGACTGTTTAAGGCCAAACCAACATTATCGCCAAAACTGACCACAATATGGCAAGAGAGGGGAACGCTGCCGTCAAATCCCAGTTTCGCACTTATCTCGGCTTCAGAAACACCAGGTTCCAGTGCGGATATCGCCCGCCTCATTCCGGCAAATACCATTTGGTTGATCATCTCATTGCGGGCAATTTCATCCACAGTGAGGGGAATTCGAAGTCCGGTGGTGGGATCGGTGAACCAGCGGGTCACATCAAGAATCTTGTCCTGACCTGCGGCGCGTATGAGGAGGTCCACAATATAATAGGGAACATCGCTGACAATTGCAGCCTCGGCCAAATCGTCCGTCTCGTGATACTTAGTTCCCGCGATTCCGACTTTGCTGCTTGAGCTGACTTGACAATCTGCCAAGATGGCCTCAAGGCTGCGACCACGTTGAGGCTGCCCTTGGAGACTGAATTTGTCGTAGAGTTCGACTTCTACACCATGGGCAATAGCAGCGTAATACAAGCCCTCCAGACCCACCAACAGACGGGGTTGGCCCGTCAAGCCCACGATGACCAGACTCTCCTCAAAACGAGGATCATACCCTGTCAAAAACCGTGTGTTGGCAAAATGCTCCCGATCACCATACACAATGACGTGAGACAATCCCTGCTGCTCCATTCGCTCCCGTAGTTGGGTGATCCGCTCGGCATATGTCTCTGCCTTAATCACGGGCAAGTCTCGGGTCTGAACGGGCTCTTGCCACGGAATCTCAACGACTTCAACGTCACTTAACTGTAAATGCTTCACATTCATTCCTCCCCAGCACGCATTTTGGACAGTACCGCCTATTTAAAACGGTTTAAACTGTGGGAAAAAGATAACGGCCTACGAACGTGAGCGATATCGATCCTTGACCGTTAGTTCGATTGTGGGCAGATCCAGAGCTTAAACCGGTTTAAATTCTACTGTACATATATTGTTAGACACAGTTTCATAATCTCCTTCTTATTTTATTGATTTCCGTAATCTTTTCCTCGATACAAATTGGAAAAGCCGGCTCCCCGCAGGAAGCCGGCTGCCCGCGATAGGATCCTTATAGTACCAGCGCCTGGGCGCCGGCCCCCTTCATCACGGCAACCATAGTTCGAGCCTGATCATAGACAATATCAGGCGTGCTGCCATGCTCTACAACCCCTTCCATGATCGTGGCAACGATGACACCATCGGCTCTAGTTGTCAGATCGGCAAACTGCCCGGGCCCATAATCTACAACAATGGGAAGGGACGTAAGATGTCGCAGGGCACCCACCATTTTATCTGCATCCATGGACGGACTTACGTAAATGAACCCTTGGGCGTCCCGGACAATCTTGGCCATTCTGTCCCCTGACGTGGGAGCCACCAAGGGGATCAGTGACACCCCTTCCTTCCTACAGATAGCGTCAAACTCATCTTTTTCCTCATAAGGGACATCGGGCAGAATCATGGCGCTTACGCCCAGTTCGGCCATTCGCCCGACAAAACGATCGGTACCGTAGGAAAAGACGATGTTGGCGTAAGTCTGAAAAGCCAGGGGAGTTGTGACTTGGGCGCGCACCCGCTTGACCAGGGAGAAAATGCCATCCGTATTGATCCCAGCCCTCAGTGCCTCTTCACTGGCTCTTTGCAGAACCGGCCCTTCAGCAGTTGGATCCGAGAAAGGGATTCCCAGCTGGATGAGATCCGCACCGGCCCTTGCCAATGCGTAGATCATCTGCTCTGTAGTCTCAAGGTCCGGATACCCACAGGTCAAAAAGGGAATAAACGCCTTTCCATTCAAAAACGCTTGCTCAACCTTCATTCTACTATATCCTCCCCTCTATAACGGGCCATGGCAGCACAGTCCTTATCGCCCCGCCCCGATAGGTTCACCACTATAATCGCATCCCGGTCCAACGTGGGGGCTAGAGCCATGACATGGGCTAGGGCGTGAGCACTCTCTACTGCGGGGATGATCCCCTCGATACGGGACAAATACTCAAAGGCGTCCACGGCCTCCTCATCGGTGATGGGCACATATTCAGCCCGCCCGGAATCATGCAGCCAGCTATGCTCAGGCCCCACCCCTGGATAATCCAATCCAGCGGAAATGGAGTAGACCGGCGCGATTTGTCCATGATCTGCCTGGCAGAAATAGCTCTTCATTCCATGAAAAATCCCCACTCGCCCCGCAGTAACAGTTGCGGCTGTATCCAAGCTCTCCACACCCCGACCCGCTGCTTCACAGCCGATTAGGCGCACCTCAGGGTGTTCTATCAAGTGATAGAATGCTCCAATGGCATTGGAACCCCCGCCTACACAGGCGACGACACAAGTGGGCAGCCTGCCTTCCTTAGCCATGATCTGCTCTTTAACCTCCGCAGAGATCACAGCCTGGAAATCTCGAACCATGGCGGGAAAGGGATGGGGGCCTACCACAGACCCAATGAGGTAATGGGTATCCTCAATACGCCTAACCCACTCCTTCATGGTCTCATTGACGGCATCCTTCAGCGTTGCGGTCCCTGTGGTAACCGGATTCACCTTGGCACCCAAGAGACGCATGCGATAGACATTGAGGGCTTGCCTCTTCACATCTTCTGCCCCCATGAAAATCTCGCATTCCATATCCATAAGCGCCGCGACGGTAGCGGTAGCTACGCCATGTTGACCGGCCCCTGTTTCTGCAATCAGACGGGTCTTCCCCATTCTCTTGGCCAACAATGCCTGACCTAAGACATTATTGATCTTATGGGAACCTGTGTGGTTCAGATCCTCCCGCTTCAAATAGATTCTTGCCCCGCCAAGGTCCCGGGTCATCTTTTCGGCATAGTACAGACGGGAAGGGCGGCCAGCGTATTCATTCAGCAACTGCTGCAGCTCACGGCGGAACCCCGGATCATCCTTGAATGCTGTGTACGCATCCTCCAGTTCAAGTACTGCGTTCATTAAGATCTCGGGAATGTACTGACCTCCATGCTCTCCAAAGCGACCTTTCGACATCACATCCTCCTTCTTTCTATCCATTACCTCAACTCTTCCCTCTGGCCATTCCTAAGCTACCACGAGGTCCACTCCTTTCGTTTTCAGGAGCATGGAGGAAACAAAAAAACCCGCTCCTGACATCTACTGTCAAGGACGGGCTTAAGCGCTCGCGGTGCCACCTTGCTTCATGAAAATGAATTCATGCACTTAGCAGGATACCATCATATCCCCGGCAACTGACGTATGCCCACACGTTGCAGAATACTTAGCAAGCAAATATGCTGGCCGTTCACTGCACCCTCCGCGGTCCATTTGATGACTTGTTTTCAACCCGATTCTCAGCACCTCGGGCTCTCTGTGTGAGCATGATCACCTTTATCTCCGCATCAACGGTTTGGCTCTATTCAGTTTCAATAAGTATAGCACGGACAGTGCTCCCTGTAAACCACAAAAATGTCACGAATTCCGACA